>NZ_DLJI01000021.1:0-61094 GCF_002484185.1 Empedobacter sp. UBA7620
ATGATATCACTAATATTAATATCATTTGAAATCAAATATTCTGTAACACCATATTTGTGTCTGTATTGATCGGTAATTCCTAAATAATCTAAAACTTTAGGACTTCTAATATCTGCTCCAATTAATAAAACAGATTTACCTGACATTGTTAATATTTGAGCTAAATTAGTTGAAATAAATGTTTTACCTTCTCCGCTTGTAGTAGAAGTTATATAGATAGACTGAGGATCTGTTGAATTTTTAAGTAAAAAATTCATGTTTGTTCTAAGAATTCTAAAAGCTTCAGCAACACTAGAATTATCATTTTGCTCGATAATAGAAATATCACTTTTAGGTACTTGTCCAGCAATTGGAGCTCCCACAGCATCTTCAACATCCTCTTTAGAGTTTACATTATTATTCAATAATTTATAAATATATATACATATAAATGGAATAACTAATCCTAGAATTAGAGCTCCTAATAATATAATACTTTTCTTAGGTGAAACGGGAATCTTAGAATCATAAGCATAGTCAATAACTTTTATATTATCTGGTGTAGCAGCTGCTTTTATTTCGTTCTCTTCACGTTTTTGTAATAAGAATAAATATAAAGCTTCAACAATTTGCTGTTGACGAGAAATATCTCTAAAACCACGTTCTTGACTTGGTACTTTTTGAATTCTGCTCGCAATTTGATTTTGTTTAGATTGAACAGAATTTAACATTGTTTGAGTGTTATTTCTATATAATCTCAAACTATTTTTAAGATTTCTCTTTAAATCATTAATTTGTTCTTGTAATTTGATCGCATTAGGGTGGTCTTTTGTTACAGATTTTAACATATCTTCTTTTGCAAGAACTAATTCATTGTACGAAGATATTTCTGCTGAGATAGATTTATCTTCTAACCCAATATTAGAAGGTAGTAAATCAGTCTTAGAAGAATTTAGAGCAGAGTTCATATAGTCAACTAATTGTAGTTGAGTAGATGATTCTAAAAGTTTCTTTTCGTTATCTGCGGCACTTTCTAAAAAGATATTCGCTTCTGAAGTAACATCTGTAATATTATTTTGAACTTTATAACGTTCAAGATTTTTATCAACTCCACGTAAATCGTTTGTAACAATTTGTAGGCGATCATCAATAAATTTAGAGGTAGCTTCTGTTAATTTATGATTATCACTTACTAAATCTTCATTATAAGTTGTAATAAGATCATTTATTAACTTCTTAGATATATCTGGAACAGGACCAACCAAAGAAAAATTAATAATTTTTGAACTCTTCTCAGTATTTGGAGAAATACTCAATGAGTTTTGATATGTATTAACAATTCTATCAATAGAATTTACATTAATTTGATATTCAAAACCAATATGTTTTCCTAAGCTTCCATTTGGACTAATTATAAAACTTCCAAAGTCTTCTGTAATCTTTTGTCCAAAAGAATATTCTTTTATAACACTTGTTTTTTTATTTTCAAGTTTAAATTTAGTGTTCGATAATATACTTACAATAAAACTATTATTGTCTAAGCTTTCATTGGTTTTATCGTTTTCATTTAATAAAATGAATTTTACGGGAGACTTTTCTTGTTGTAATTGAATTTCTGCAACTCGACCTATGCTAAAATATTGTATATTAAAGTTATTTTTTTGAATTACTTTAGTTAATAATCTTCTAGACTTTAGTACATCAATTTGATCTCCAACTTCTGCGCTTCCGCCAGAGCCACCTCCAAGCATAGCTTGATCCATTAAACCAGCTAATTCACCTGTTGCAGATTCTTTCTCATTTAATAATATTTTAGCTGAAACTTGATATTGTTTCTGAGTATATTTAACATATAAAAAGGCTAAGGTTAAAGAAATAATAACTCCAAATACAAACCATTTCCAGTAATAAAGATATTGTTCTAAAATTTCCCTGATATTAATCGTTTCTTCAGACTCATCGAAGTATTGGTCTTCTAGGTTATTTTTATTTGTACTCATTTTTATTTAGAAATAACAGCAATTACAGATATTATAACACCAGCAACAGATATCCATAATGAATAGTTTGGTGTAAATTTAGATGATGAAATTTTAGCATTATTTGGTTCTACATAAATAACATCATTTTGGGCTAAATAATAAACAGGAGAGTTTAGTATTTCTTTGGATGTTAAATCGACGTTATATGTTTGTTTTTGTCCATTTTGTTCACGAATAACCATAATATTATTTCTAACACCATTAATAGTTAAATCACCAGCCATACCTAAAGCATCAAGTATACTTACTCTTTCGCTTGGAATTGTAAAATTACCAGGTTTAGCAACTTCTCCTAAAACGCTAATTCTAAAATTTGTAAAATTAATATTTACCCCAGGATTAACGATATATTTTGAGATTTTTGCTTTTAATTCATTTTCAGCTTCTGTTCTAGTTAATCCACCTACTTTCACATTACCAATTAACGGATAGTTGATATAACCATTTTCATCAACAGTATAAACCTTCGCATAAGGATTATTTTGCACCCCAGAATTTACTTGATAAACACTTTGTTGATTAAAAGGTTCTGTAGCTTTTATATCAGCAGCACTTACACTGATTGCTAGCATATCAGAAGATTGAATTTTAGGAATATATTCTTCGTATTTCGTAGTAGATTGTTGATCTCCTTGAAAGTAGACTAATTCTTTTTTTGATGCACAAGAAGAAATAGTGAGTATAACTATTACAATTAAAAGATTAAAAATTTTATTTTTCATAAATTAAGTTATCAAGTTTTTCAAATTCTGAGTTTTGAGATTTAAATTCTGGTACAATCTCTTTTATTTTAGCCACTAAATGCATGACTTGCTCATGTTTTTCTATGGTTGAAGACATTAAGCATAGTTCTTCAATTAGTTTTTTATTGTCTTGACATTTGTTTGTATTAACTTTTGCTATCATTATTTTTTCATGATGGGTCTTTACTGTATTTTCATCATTAGCCAATAACTCTTCATAGATTTTTTCACCTGGACGCAAACCTACAATTTTTATATCAATTTCTTCAGGATATTTAAAGCCACTTAATCTAATCATCCTTTTAGCAAGATCAATAATTTTCATTGATTCGCCCATGTCGAATACAAAAATCTCACCACCTTTTCCCATAACAGCCGCTTCTAATACTAATTGGCAGGCCTCTGGAATAGTCATGAAAAAACGTGTAATATCAGGATGTGTGACTGTCAAAGGACCTCCGTTTTCTAATTGACGTTTGAATAAAGGTATTACAGAACCATTAGATCCTAAGACATTGCCAAATCGAGTAACAATATAATTTGTTTTAGATTTTTCATTTGTACAATTTACATAAATTTCGGCAACTCGTTTTGTTGCGCCCATTACATTTGTTGGATTTACAGCTTTATCAGTAGAAACCATTACAAACTTTTCAGCACCAAATTCATTCGCTAAATCAGCAATAATTTTTGTTCCATAAATATTTGTATTAATTGCTTCATATGGAAATCTTTCCATTAACGGAACATGTTTATATGCAGCTGCATGAAAAATAATTTGCGGATGATATTTATCAAAAAGGCTTAACATTCGTTTTCGATCTCTTACACTTGAAACGATATAATCTATTCTATTTTGTTTTTCTTCAGAAATTTCATTTTTTAAAGACTGTTGAACATCATATAGGGCCGATTCTGCCTGATCAATCAAAATTAGTTGAGCAAAATCCATCATAGCAAGTTGTCTTGAAATTTCACTTCCTATAGACCCTGCAGCTCCTGTAACAAGTATTACCTTATCTTGTACATTTTCGTTAATGATTGGGTTTTTAAGTTTGATAGACTCACGACCTAATAAATCTTCAATTTTCAATTGTTTGATTTGTGCAGGTTTATATGTCCCATCAATCCAATTAGAAATAGGCGGAATTATTTTTATATTTACATTCAAATCTTCTAATGATTTGGATAGATTTAATAATTGATTCGTTTTTATATTTTGAATTGAAATAATAATTTCTGAAATATCATTTCGTTCAATGAATTTATCATCAATATCATTTATAGAATAAATTTTTACACCATCTATAAATGTTCCAATTTTAGAAGGTTTGTCATCAATAAAACCTACAACTTTATAATTAAACTGAGTATCATTTTGTAAAATATCTCGAGTAATTAATCCGGAATCTCCAGCTCCGTAAATCAATATTTTTTGTTGAGCTTTATTTTTAGAGAAAAAATAATCATAAATCCATTTGTAATATAATCTAGCAATAACCATTACTACGGTCGAAATGAATAAATGAACAAAAATAACAGAGTAAGACATTCTGAAAACATATGAAGTAATAGTGTTTTCTGAAATAGTAGATTCAATAAATTGTCTATAGATAAAAGAGATGAAGAAAAGAATCAGAAAAGCAGTTGTATTGGAAACAAAAACATTTTCGGCATCTTTTAGTCCAGTTTTTTTTACAATTCCTTTATATGTTTTAAAATACAAAAAACATATAGTATAAACTGCTACAACAAATGGTAATTTAAATAATAATTTTTCTAAGCTAAAAGAATTTAGAAAGCTATTAAGTATAAAATTGGTTATTACATAGCTAAAGAAAACTATAAGTATGTCTAGCACTAATACTACCCATCTAGGAGCATTAAAGTGTTGGTTAAAAGGATTCAATATTTTAGTAATTTAAGTGGTGATAAAGATAATAAAAAAATCAGGAATAGAGACTCCAAAAACTGGAAAAATCTACCCCTGATTAATATCTTAAATAAAGAAAAATTATTTTACTCTGAAAACAACTCTTCTTGCTAATTGATGAGAAGAAACTTGAGAGTTTTTGAACTCATTATCTTTACCTTCACCAACTGTAGTTAATTGAGAAGCATTTGCTCCTTGACTAACTAAAATAGCTTTTACATTTTCTGCTCTTCTACGAGATAAATTTTTGTTGTAAGAATCACTTCCAACTGGGTCAGCGTAACCTAAAATGTCAATTTGAGCATTTGGCTTAGCTTTTAAGTACTCAGATACAAATTTGATACCTCCAACTGATTGTTGGTATGGTTTATCAGAATTGTAATCAAAGTAAACGTTGATAATACCAGAGTTAATCATTTGCTCTAAGAAATCAGCATCATTAACGATAGTTGTATTTCCTCCTGCATTTTGTTTGATATATTCTTCAATATTATCTGGAATTCCGTTTCCATTGTGGTCAATTGTAACACCGTGAGTGTCAACAACAGCGCCTGGAGCTGAATCTGGCTCTTGATCTAAGTAATCAGCAACACCATCACCATCAGTATCTTTTAACATTTGTTCGATGTTAGAAATACGATCTTCTAAGTCAGAACGAGTTGGTTCGTAAACCCAGTCAGCATGTTTTTGGTTTTTACCTAAGTAGAAAGTTAAACCTAAGGTAGCATTCCAAATTTCACCTCCAAATCCAGAACCTGAAATTTCAGAATTTCCATCAAAAGCTACGTTTTGACGAATATTTCTTACATAAGAAACGTCTCCTGTTAATACAACACGATCTGTTAATCTTAACTGAGGAGTTAAACCAACCATAACATTTACCATGTTATCATTGTCATCGAAAACTTTACCATCAGCACCTTTTGTTGCGTCATTATTCATCCAAGAATAACCTGCACCACCATGCGCTAATAAACCAATTCTATTTGTCCATGTTTCAAAATTCATGATTCGTCCTAAGTTCGCAACCCCTTGTAAATCTACACGGTAATAATTAGAACGGAAACGAGCTACATCTTCACCTTCTTTGATACGATCATATCCACCGTCTAATTTTAAACCAAACTTATTGTTGAACATGTAACGAACTCCAAAATCAGCATGATAGAAACTTGGCGTTTCAGAATAGTAACCAGGAGTGAAAGCTTTACGTGCTTTTACAGCACCTCCATTGGCCTCGATAGACCATTTGTTGTAATCGTTGTTAACTGTCTCAGTAGTTTCTTGCGCTTGAGCAAAAATTCCTAATCCAATTACACTTAATAGGTATGAAATCTTTTTCATGAGGATATATTTAATTACAAAATTATATAAATACTTAAAAACGAATCAATAAAAAACTGTTAAAAACGCCTATTACTAACGAAAATCATATAATTCTCTTGTTGATTAGTTTAATGAGTTAAAAAGAACTTCAATAATTGTGCCGAAATTAATTTTTAGTTTTCTTATATCATTTTCAAATCATTTAAATTATTTTTGCACAAATATTTCCCAAAACAAACAATGGAACAATCAGCATTTCTTTTTTCAACCAGAGGATCATTAGAATTAGCACAAAAAATTGCCGATCAATATGGTCAAGAACTTGGTAAATCTAAAATTGTAGAGTTTAGCGATGGCGAATTTGTGCCAGCTTTTGAACAACCAATTCGCGGTGCTCGCGTTTTCTTAATTGGTTCAACAATGCAACCAACAGACAATTTAATGGAATTACTTTTAATGTGTGATGCTGCAAAACGCGCATCTGCTAAAAGTATTACAGTTGTTATTCCTTATTTTGGTTTTGCTCGTCAAGATCGTAAGGATGCACCACGTGTGCCAATTGGAGCAAAATTAGTTGCAAAAATGTTAATGACAGCTGGAGCAACTCGTGTAATGACTATGGATTTACACGCTGATCAAATACAAGGATTTTTTGAAGTTCCTGTTGATCATTTATTCGCTTCAACAATTTTTGTTGAGTATATCAAAGGTTTAGGTTTAGATAATATTTGTATCGCTTCTCCAGACATGGGTGGTGCTAAACGTGCAAATACATATGCTAAATACCTTAATGCAGATATCGTAATTTGTCACAAAGAACGTAAAGTTGCAAACCAAGTTGATAGCATGATGTTAATCGGTGAGGTAGAAGGTAAAAATGTTATTTTAGTAGATGATATGATTGATACAGCGGGTACACTTGCTAAAGCTGCTGAATTGATTATGGAAAAAGGAGCAAAATCTGTTCGTGCAATTGCAACGCACGGAGTTTTATCTGGACCAGCTTATGAGCGTCTTGATAACTCTTTGTTAACGGAAATTGCTATAACTGATAGTATTCCATTAAAAAATACTTCCGTATCTAAAATAAAAGTATTATCTTGCGCTCCGCTTTTTGCTGATGTTATGCATTTAGTACATAGCAATAAATCTATTAGCCAACGTTTTGTTATCTAGTGATTTAGATTAAAATTAAATTATTTTTATTATATACATATTATTATGAAGTCAATTACAATTCAAGGTGTAAAAAGAGAAGACTTAGGTAAAGTGGCTACACGTAACCTACGTAATGCTGAACAAGTACCTTGTGTGGTTTACGGTTCTGGAGAGCCTATCCACTTTTCAGCTGATGAAAAAGCATTCAAATCATTAGTTTACACTCCAGATGCTCATACAGCAACTATCGAGTTAGCTGATGGAGCTAAAATTCAAGCAATTTTACAAGACATCCAATTTCACCCAGTAACGGATAAAATCTTACACGTAGATTTTTACCAATTAAACGAGGACAAACCAGTAACTATGGAAGTTCCAGTTCGTTTAGTAGGACGTGCTCGTGGTTTAGTAGCTGGTGGGGTTTTACGTTTCAACATGCGTAAATTAAAAGTTCGTGCTATTCCAGCAAACTTACCAGACGAAATCGAAATCGATATTACTCCAATGAGAATTGGTCACAAAATGTATGTAGAAACATTGAAAAATGATAACTACACATTCGCTCATCCAGATAACGCAGTAGTAGTAGCTATCCGTACTTCTCGTAACGCTGTTAAAGATGCTGATCAAGACGAAGACGAAGATTAAGAAATTTTCTTTTCAGATAAAATTAAACCACTCAATTTTGAGTGGTTTTTTTATTTTTAAAAATTTAATAAGATAAATTTGTCCGAATTAAAATTAGTTGTATATTTGCTTCATAATTTATAATGAATAAAAGAAATTAATGTTTTCTAAAGCGTGCGAATATGGAATTAAGGCTTGTGTGTTTATTGCACAAGAATCTGTAGAAGGAAAGAGAGTCAATTTAAAACAAATTGCAAATTCGATTAATTCTCCAGAAGCTTACACAGCCAAAATTCTTCAACAATTAGTTAAAGCAAATGTGATTTCATCTGTCAAAGGAAAAATGGGAGGTTTCCAAATGGATGCAGCGCATTTAGAAGATATCAAATTAGTGAATATCATCAAAGCGATTGACGGAGATGGTCTTTATCACAGTTGCATTTTAGGTTTAGTAGAATGCGATGCTAACAAACCTTGTGCTTTACATAGCCGTGTTTTTGCAATTCGTAATGATTTGCGAGGAATGCTAGAAAAGACATCGATGTTTAATTTGATTGATGATCTTGAGAAAGGAATTGCTTTTCTTAAGCATTAAAAAAATTTGATTAAAAATAAGATAAAAATATCCGATTATCCGAATTAAAAAATTACAACAATGAACCTATTAATAGAACTTCCTCAAACAACTGCTTCTCATATGAGTTATACTGTAACAGTAAATCTAAATGAAGCGTGCGAAAGACATCATAAGACATTATTTTTTTGTTGGAATATTCGTGCTGGAATAGATAAAGGAGTCGATATTCAACGAATTGTTGATTATGTAAATTGGTATGGGGAAGATGTTTTATTCAAAAAATTTGAGATAGAAGAAAAATTTCTTTTTACACTTTTGGATGAAGATCATTACTTGGTAAAAAGAGCATTGAAAGAACATAGACGTTTGAGACGCTTGTTTAAGATAGATGCAAAAAATCCGATGAAAAGTTTGATTTATATCGAAGAAGAATTGGATTTGCATATCAGATTTGAGGAGAAACAAATGTTTCCTGAATTTGAGAAAAATGCAACACAAAAAAAGTTAAAAGTAATTAAAGAACAATTTAATTCACTTTTAACTAACACAGATTGGAAAGATCAATTTTGGTTATAGATCTTTATAGCTAAAAATTTTTACTTATAATTTTTTAGATGATTTTTGAAAAGAAAAGCTCGATTTTGCAGGTCGAGCTTTTTGCTTTTTTATCTTTTCGATTATTTCTTCACCATCTTCAATTGATGAACAAGGAATAATTATTTTATTAGGAGGATTTTTGATGTCATTTATAACAGCCAAAGTTTCAGACATCATCCGTTGAATCTTCAATGTTCTTATTATTTTGGGTCTGGTTAATCGCATAAGATTCTACTTCTTAATCTTAATTTCAAAGATTTTGTCCCAGTTTTTACCTGTTAATAACATATTTCCGTTGTCTTTGAAAGCGATTCCGTTCAATTCTTGTGCTTGTGGATTTCCTTGTTTTCCTTTCAATTCAGCAAAATTAAACTCAGCTTTTACAGCACCAGTTTGTGGATCAATTACCACAATATTACTATTATCTGCATGTCCAGATTTTAGGTAAACATTTGCATAAATTAGACCATCGTGATACTCAATTTCATTCAAATAACTATATGGTTGCGTGTTATCAAAAGCTTGAACAGTTCTAAGGTAGTTAAATTTCTCGTCGAAGAAATGAATACGTTGTGAGCCTTCTGTTACGGCTAATTCTTTACCAATTGTAGTAATTCCCCAACCTTCGATAATTTGAGCTGGCATATCAAATTTTTCAACTTGATTAAAGTTTAAATCATATTTATAAATCGCACGATCTTGCCATGTTAATTGATAAATAAAACCATTAAGTTCTGTAATTCCTTCTCCAAAAACATCGTCTTTAATTTGGTATAATTTTGTAGGCTCAGTTGCTCCCAATTTATATTCAATCAAACGTGTTTTTCCTCCACGAAGTCCAGTTCCTTCGAAAATATTTCCGTTTTTGAAATAAAAACCTTGCGTAAAATAATCAGGGTTATGTGGATAAGTTCCAACAATTTCATAATTCCATTGCGCAGCCGGCTCATTTGCATAAACCACAAACGTAAAATCGCGCGAATTTGTTTCTTCTTCTCCTTTGAAGAATTTCAAATTAACCGTATGATTTCCTAATCCAATTGTTTTTCCGTCAATCGTAAAATCAGCAGGAACTTCTTGTCCATCCACCGAAACTACAACTTTAGTAATTCCATCCAAATTAGTTAAAGGAATATCGATTTTGTCGCCAATTTTGTATTTATTTTGTTCAATTTTCGAAACAATTTCAGTGATTGCAGTATTGTTTTTTCCTGTAGAATCTTTACAAGAAAATAATACTGAAGAGAAAACTGTTGCACAAACTGAGGCAGCGATTAAATATTTTTTCATTTGATGTGTTTTATGTTTTATGAATTAGGTTGCTAATTCTACTACAAATATATTTTATTTTGTTCGATTCGGATTATTTTTTACAAAGGCATCCCAACTCGAATAAGAACTTGAAGTTCCAGTTGTTTTACCCGAATTTAGATAATGACAAACTGCAACGGCAAGACCATCTGTGGCATCCAAACGTTTCGGAATTTCTTTCAATCCAAGTAAATGTTGCAACATTCCCGCAACTTGTTCTTTCGAGGCATTTCCGTTTCCGGTAATCGCCATCTTAACTTTTTTTGGCGCATATTCTACCACAGGCATATCGCGATGCAGACAAGCCGCAATACAAACGCCTTGTGCACGTCCAAGTTTTAACATAGACTGAACATTAACGCCAAAAAACTGCGCTTCAATGGCTAATTCATCAGGATGATATTGATCAATAATGGCTAAAGTTTTTTCGAAAATCTTTTTCAATTTTGTTTGTTGATTCGGAAGTTTATGCAACAACAATTCGTCTAAAGTAATCAACTTTATTTTGTTGTTTTTGACTTCAATCAAACCAAAACCCATCACCATTGTTCCAGGATCAATCCCTAAAATAATCTTTTCCATCGTTGCGAAGGTATTAAGATATTCTGAAAATTAAGCCGAATTTCGACTCGCATTAATATTTCCGAATAACGAACGCATTACAATTTGCTCATAGACTGATTTGAATTCACTTTCATGATGAATTTTGTTCAACGCAAATTGTTGAATCGTTAATAATGGTAACACAATTTTTTCGCGCATTTGTACCGAAGATTTGTTCAATGGTTCATCTTGCATCAATTCTGTGTAACCCGAAATTTCTAAACACAATGCTTTTGATAATTCAAATTCATCGTGCAAAATATTCCAAAATTCACCATATTCAGGATCATCTTTCATATAAGAAGTTAATGGAAAATAAGTTTTTTCCATCGACATCATACTATTTTGAATCAACGTTTTGAAGAAGCTCGAATTTTTGAATAAATCTTTTACATCCTCTAAATGACCTTGTTTTTTCAATTCATTTATAGCCGTTCCAACACCAAAATATCCTGGAACATTTTGTTTTAATTGACTCCAAGAACCCACAAATGGAATAGCGCGCAAATCATCGAACTCTAATTTTTTATCACCACCTCGTTTACTCGGACGGCTTCCGATATTCGTTTTTCCATAATAGTTAAGCGTACTCATATTTTCTAAATAAGGTAAAAATGAAGGATGCGCTTTCAAATCTTCGTATTTCTGATAACTAATTGTGGCTAATTTATCAATCAATGTGCGTTCATCAGGCGAAATCTGACTTGTACTTGTCGAGAAAACATCCGAAATAATACCAGCCGTGTACAATTGTTCAAAATTATATTTTGCCTGCGGCATTGTTCCATAATTCGAGGTAATTGTTTGCCCTTGAATTGTAATTTGAATTTCGTGATTTGCAATTGTTTTCCCTTGAGAAGCGTAAAACTCGTGCGTTTTTCCTCCTCCACGTGCAGGAGGTCCACCACGACCATCAAAGAAAATAACTTCGATTTGATTTTTATCCGAAACATTCGAAAGGATTTCTTTGGTACGATAAATTTCCCAATTCGCTTTGATGTAACCGCCATCTTTTGTTCCGTCCGAAAATCCTAACATAATTGATTGACGTTGTTTTCTACGTTCTAAATGTTGTGCATAAATAGGTAAATTATACAATTTATTCATCGTATTTTCAGCACCATCTAAACCTCTAATCGTCTCGAAAAGTGGCATAATATCAAACTTAATTTCGTCATCTTTGTAACCACAAAATTTGAATAAAGCGTAAACATTTAAAACATCGAAAATGGTTTCAGAATTTGAAATAATGTATCGGTTAACACCTAATTCGCCATTTCGTTGCTGAATTGTTTTTAATTGATAAACATTTTTGATCGTATCAATCACAATATCATCTTCAAAATCTTCAGGCTTAGCAGTAAATGAAGGATTTGTTAACAATTCGATTTGTTCTGCTTCGCTTAAATCTTTCAGATTAATTCCAGTATATTTTTCAACAATTTGGTTAATTACTTTTTGATGAACACGCGAATCTTGACGAATATCCAAAGAAGCAAAATGCAATCCGAAAATATCAACACGTGTGATAAAATCGTCCAGAATATCTAAGAAAACACCATTGTGTTGTTCAATCAAAATTGTACGAATCGTTTGTAAGCGCGTTTTGATTTCATCAATTGTAATTGTTCCATTTTCATTGAACATATTTTCGTAAATCAAATTACTCAACGCTTTTAAAGGCTCTGTAACATGTTTGAACGTTAATCGTCTTTGAACAATTTTTAGATGATTGTAATAATTTTTTAAGATACTTGTTCGCAATAAACTTGCTACTTTCCACGTAATTTCTGCTGTAACGAAAGGATTTCCATCGCGATCACCTCCAGGCCAAAAACCTAATTGAATGACAGGAGATTTTAGTGGTTGACTTTCTGTAAAAAACAATTGATTGATTTCGTTATACAATCGTCCAATTGTCTGATAATACACATTTCGTAAATAATAAATAATCGAAACTGCTTCATCGTAAGGTGTCGGTTTTTCTTCGTTGATGAAAGGTGTTTTTCCTAATTGTTGCAACAATAAATCAATTTTACTTACCGAATCTTGTTGAATAGCATCGCGTAAATCCTGAATAATTTGTTGAACATTTGTTGGATAAAATTGTGTTGGATGTGCTGTAAAAACAACTCTTGTCACAAAATCTTCAATTCTCGTTTTTACTTGCTCCATTTTACCTTGCGCTTGCGCAATATGGTAAATGCTTTCCAAACTTCCTTTTTCATTTTCGGAATGTAATGACGGAAATGCAGCATCTTCGATACTATCAAACAAAACAACTTGTCGCTCGATGTATTGTATCATTCGAAACATCAAATCGATTTGCTCTTGTTCGGTTTTTAAATCAGTGTATTTCTCAAAAAAATTGTTGATGATTTCATTTGGCGATTTACCTTCAGGTAAACCTTTTTGACTTTCATCGTACAAAAACGGGATCAATGATCCGATATTTTGCATTTTTTCGTAGGGCAGACTCATAAAGAGACTGTTGTAAATTTGAAACTTATTTTCCACAATTTGGTGGAACTTAAGTTCAGATAAATTCGTACTTCGCATTAATAGGTATTTTTTCTCTTAAGAGTAAATTTAAACTTTAATAATGATTTAATGAGTATAATTAATGGTATAAATTAGTTATCAGTAGCTTATTGATAATTAAAACAATACCTTTGCGCAAAATTTCCAAAAAATTTATGAAAATCAATTTATTATTAGCAATTTCATTTTGTTTTATGAACATTTTGTTAGCACAAGTAGGTATAGGTACATCTAATCCAAATGCAACACTTGATGTAGCTATCGATGCAAATTACAAAAGTGGAGATAAAGCAGGTGTAGCTTTTCCAATGATGAGTGGAAATCAAATAGAGGCGATGTCTACAACAGATCTAAAAGCAGGAACACTTGTTTATGCAAATGCTATTTCGACGAATACAACTCCTGATATTGATGCATTAGGATTATGGTATTGGTCTGGTGATATGACAAAAAAGTGGGAACCGTTAAATTTAGGATATAAAAAAGTTGTTTCTTATTTCTATGCACCTTCTATTGCTTTGCCAACTGATATAGCAGGAGTTTCAACCGATTCGTCTTCTACAATTTGGTATGATAGTGCTACTTCTATGTTTAATGTAAAGTTGTTCGAAATTTATAAAAGTCAATTTGATTTATCAGGAAATGTTAGTGGAGTTAAAAAAAGTGCATTAAAAAGTCCTTCTGCAACTAGTATTCCAGTCTTAAACAAAACAGATTTAGAATACTTTGTAACGTATTTTGATAATCAAGTCTTTGATCCATCTAAAATTACTTTGGACGATAATGGGGTTTTAAAATATTCTATTTTATCTAACCCAATGGTGACGGAAAATACATTTATGAATATTGTATTTAAAGTAAAATAATCCTATTTCTAAAGCTATTTCTATGAAGAAAATTTTAAGTTTTCTAGCATTTCTATGCGCTATTTTTACTTTCGCGGCTGATTATTATTGGGTTGGAGGAAGCGGAAATTGGACAGATATTAACCATTGGCGAACAACTTCTGGAGGAGTATCTTTACCGTCTGTAGTTCCAGGACCAACGGATAATGTTTTTTTTGATATTAATTCAGGTTTTTCAGCTTCAAGTAAAACGGTAACGATAGACAATATAGTGAATTGTCATAATATAACCTTTTCTGCGAGTACAATCGTTCCAATTTTAACACAAATCGGTACTCAAACTTTAAATATTTATGGTTCGAGTGAGTGGCAAGTAGGAATGGGAATGATTAATGTTTCAAAAATTTATTATCGTCACACAGGCGAGGCGAAGACGATAAAAAGTAATGGAACAATTACAGGGTCAACAAATTCGATTGTTGTTTTTGAAGAAAGAACTTCAATAAGTTTATTAGATGATTTTCAAGTAGGTTACGAATTATACCATAATGCTGGCACGTGGATCACGAACAGTCATCAAATAAAGATAGACGGACGTTTCTATGCAAACCAAGGAAATACACCAAGAACCATAGAATTTGGAAGTTCTAAAATTTATTTAACAACTTCTACTCCTTATTTTCATACAAACTTTGCTGCTACAACAATTAATGCTGGGACTTCTCATATTTATTTTACAGGAAAAGTAACATCTAATACCTATGGCTTAACAGCTTATCAAGGACAGAATTTTTACAATGTTACTTTTGAAGAACAAGCAAATATAAATTTATCAGGTTCGGCAAATTTTAATCAGGTTGAGTTTAAGGGCAATGGAAGTATTTCGGGGAATAACACATTTAAAGCTTTGATTTTTGCACCTACAAAAAATTATATTATTGAAGCTAATAAAAAACAAACGATTACCAATTTATTTTCTGTGAACACTCCAGTCTGCGAAGGATGGTCTAATATATCATCTAATAGCTACGGAACAACAACTGAAATAGTTGGAGCTTCTGATGTAAGTATAATTGTTTCTGGTACTATTCTGAAAAACATTACAGCATCGGGAGGAGCTAATTTTATTGCTAATAATTCAATTGGAGAAGGTATAAATACTGGTTGGACAATTCCTTCAACTGTAGGGCAAGATTTATATTGGGTTGGTGGTTCTGGTAATTGGAACGATAGAACACATTGGTCCAAAACCTCAGGTGGTACTGGCGGTTACTGTTCTCCTGGTCCTAATGATAATACATTTGTTGATAGAGGATCAGGATTTACGTTAAACGATAAAACAATCATTTTAGATAAAACGTCTTATACTCACAATATTTCTTTTGTTGATAGTTCTAATCCACCAACGTTAACAGAAAGCGGATCCCAAACGTTAAATATTTACGGTTCAAGTGAATGGCAAGAAGGAATGGGAACGATTAATTTGTCAAATATTTATTACCGTCATACAGGAGAGGCGAAAACCATAAAAAGTAATGGTGTAAAACTAGGCTCAGCTAGTTCTAGTATTTATTTTGAAGAAGAAAATTCGATTAGTTTGCTAGACGATTTTATTGTAAATTATGAACTTTATCATCAGGCAGGAGTATGGACAACTAACAATCATCAAGTTACTATTAATGGTCGATTTTATGCAATATATGGTTCAAAACCTAAGGTAATAAACATGGGCAGCTCAAACTTCTATTTACCCTACACCGTTCCATATTTTCAAACAAACTCAAGCTTAACCACGATTAATGCAGGAACATCACATATACACTTTACAAATACAACAAGCAATAGTTATGGACTTATAGCAGGTGAAAATCAACGATATTATAATGTAAGCTTTGATAATTCTTCATCGGCTGGATCGATAAGCGCACAAACAGGGACAGCATATTTTAATCAGGTTGAATTTAAAGGGAATGGAACAATCAATGGGAACAATCATTTTTATAACTTAATTTTAGCTCCAACTAAAAACTACAGTTTTCCTGCTGGGGCAACCCAAACTATAACCAATTTATTATCAGCTTCAACACCACAATGTGGAGGCTGGTTAACAATTAATTCTAGCAAATCAGGAAGCTTGGCAAAAATTGAGGCTGCATCTAATGTCACTGTTAATGTATCTGGTGTTATTATGCAAGATATATCGGGTAATGGAGGTGCTGCGTTTATTGCGCAAAATTCAATTGATAATGGTAATAACAATCCTGGATGGCAGTTTCCTAAGATAGCTGGTCAGGAGCTTTATTGGGTTGGTGGATCTGGTAATTGGAATGATAAAATGCATTGGTCACAGAGTAGCAATGGTATGGGAGGTTATTGTGTTCCTGGTCCATCAGATAATACGATTTTTAACCAAGGTTCTGGTTTTACATCTGCAAACAAGACTATAACTGTAGACAATACTTCTTACACTCGAAATATTACATTCTCCGGAAGTGCAGTTCCTCCAATATTAACACAAACTGGCTCTCAGACTATCAATATCTATGGATCTAGTGAGTGGCAGAACGGAATGGGAACAATTAATCTCAATAAAATTTTCTATCGTCATACAGGAGAGGCTAAAACAATAAAAAGTAATGATGTGATATCTGGAAGTAGCGCTGTTACTATTTATTTTGAAGAAGAAAATACGATAAGCTTATTAGATAACTATAAAATAGGATATGAGTTGTACCATCAAGCAGGTACATGGATTACCAACAATAATGATGTAATAATTTATGGACGATTTTATGCTAATTCAGATACTAAACCAAGAACAATAAGTATGGGTTCATCAAATTTTTATTTACCAAACAACTCTCCGTACTTTCATACAAATTCTGCTTATGTTACGATAAATGCGGGGACTTCTCAACTAATTTTTACAGGAAGTACAACAGCAAGTTATGGTTTGTCAACTTATGACGGTCAGCGGTTCAATAATGTGGTTTTTGAAAGTAGAGCAAATGCCAGCATTAATTCGACAAACGGAACAACAAGCTTTAACGCTGTTACCTTTAGAGGTAGTGGAAGTATAAAGGGAATTAATAACATTAAAAATCTAGAATTTTCTTCTGGTAAAAGTTATACTCTAGATGCTTCAAAAACTCAAACAGTAGAAAATTTAATTTTAGGAGGAACGCCTTGCGAGGTCACATTTCTGCAAAGTAGCATCATAGGAACAAGAGCTAATTTGAATATTACAGGTTCGGCAACTAACTTTAATTTTGGTAATCTAAAAGATATCAATGCATCTGGTCAATTGTTACATTTTGGTGAGCAAAGTACAATCGCGAATCAGAACAATAACAATATAACCTATGATCCATATAATCCTGGTGCTTTTGAAGGGTTAGGAGCAGATTGGATTGATCACAAAATTGATGGTTCTAATCCATTAACTTATATTTTATCAACTAGTAAATTCTATGGAAATAGTTATACAACATACAAATGGTATAAAATTGAAGGATTGAATAGTAGTGCAACTAGTGTTATTAGTACAGATAAAGAAATCGATATCCGAAAATTTGGCTACGGAACCTATGAAGTCAAAGTTGATTATTCAAATGGAAATACAATTACATGTAGCGTAAATGATAATATTTTATTGAAAGGATTACTGAAAAAAGTTTTAGTCAATCCAAGTATTCGAATTCGAATAAGATAGAACAAAAAAAGAGAATCATATTGATTCTCTTTTTTTGTTATGATCGATTATTTAATTCAATTAATGGTTCAATAAATTCGCGTGTGTTTGCTAGCCTCGGAACTTTATTTTGTCCACCTAACTTACCACGAGAAGCCATCCATTCGATGAATAATTTTTTGCGAGCTTTGTGTACAATTGGGCGATTAAGTGTCATATTATTGTAACGTTTTGCTTCGTAATCTGAATTAACTTCTTGCAAACCTTTGTCTAAACAATCAATAAATTGCTCAAAATTTTCAGGTTCTTTATCAAATTCGATTACCCATTCATGCGCGCCTTTTTCTTTCCCTTGCATAAAAATTGGACCAGCACTATATTCAGAAACAATTGAATTTGTTTGCATACAAGCACGTTTCAAAGCTTCTTCTGCATTTTCTATCATCAATTCTTCGCCAAATGCATTGATATAATGTTTTGTTCGTCCAGAAACAACAATTCGATGAGGATTTGTAGATGTAAAGCGAACCGTATCACCAATAATATAGCGCCACAAACCTCCATTTGTTGTAATTACCATGGCGTAATTTTTACCAACTTCAACTTCTCCAATTGTTAAAAACCGTTGAGTTTCTGAACCAAATTCTTCCATTGGAATAAATTCGTAAAAGATTCCGTTGTCTAATAATAACAATAAATCTTTGCTGAGCAATTGATCCTGAATACCAAAAAAACCTTCAGAAGCATTATATAATTCGAAATAATTTAATTTTTTTTGAGTGATTAAATTATAGTTTTCTGCATAAGGTTTGAAGCTGATTCCACCATGAAAAAACACTTCGAGATTTGGCCATAATTCGTCCAAATAATTCTTTCCAGTTTCGGCTAATAATTTGTTCAATACAACCAGCATCCATGAAGGAACACCAGTTAAAGAACCAACATCTTCATTTTTTGTTGCATTGATAATCGCATTCATCTTCACATTCCAATCAGACATTAAAGAAATCTCACGATTCGGAATATTTTTCATCTCAGCATAAAAAGGTAAATTATCAATCAAAATAGCTGATAAATCACCAAAACGCGTATCATATTTTTGATAAAGTTCACTACTTCCGCCAATTCTTAGGTTTTTGTGCATGAAAATATCCGTTTCGGGATAAGCATTTAAGTACAACGCAAACATTGTTTTTCCTGCTGCGTAATGGCAATCTTCTAAGGATTCATTACTAATCGGAATAAACTTACTTTTCGCATTTGTTGTTCCAGAAGATTTTGCAAACCACTTTATTTTTCCATGCCAAGTGACATCTTTTTCACCTTTTCTCGCTAATTCAATATAAGGTTGAAAATCCTCGTAATGCACCGCAGGAACTTGTTCTTGAAATTTCTGTGTCGTTTTGATTTCATCAAAATGAAATTCTTTTCCGTAAATAGTCGATTTGGCTTTTTTGATATTCTCAAATAACACACGTTCTTGCGTACCAACTGGATTTTTAATGCTTTCCTCGATGACATTCATTCGGCTACGCATCATAATTTCCATAATCTTATTGACTATTCCCATCCGCTAAAAGTTTTGTAGATTTACACAAAATTAATTAAACTTTTTTAGCAAGATGCAGTTTGAAGGACAAATTCGTAAAATGACAACTGAAAATGGAACGCCAATCAATTATTATTGGAATTTCAAAGATGATTTTATCGTTATGAATCAATTGTTAGGAAAAAAAATCAAGATTAACTTTGATCATTACGAATGTTTAAACTGTCACGAGGACAAAGAGATTTATCAGATGGGATATTGTAAAAATTGTTTTTTTACAGTTCCAGAAGCTAATCCAAGTATCATCAATCCAGAACTTTCAACAGCACATTTGGGAATTGTACAACGTGATTTAGAGTTTGAAACGAAATTCGAATTACAACCGCATATTGTGTATTTGGCAAATTCGTCCGGAATTAAAGTTGGTGTAACACGTTTAACGCAAGTTCCGACACGTTGGATTGATCAAGGAGCTTCTGAAGCTATTATTATTGCCCGAACAGATAATCGTTATGAAGCTGGAATGATAGAGGTTTCGTTGAAAAATGTTATTGCAGATAAAACGAATTGGCAAAGAATGTTGAAAAATGATGTGCCAGAAATTAATTTATTCGAAAAGTATCACGAAATCAGAAATGAAGTGAATCCAGATTTTCAACAATTTTTGGTTGATGAACCAGACGTTTGGAAGTTAGAATATCCAGTTTTATCTTATCCAGAAAAAGTAAAATCATTAAACCTAAAAAAGACACATGAAATAGAAGGTGTTTTGAAAGGGATAAAAGGTCAATACTTAATTTTTGAAGATAATACAGTTTTTAATGTTCGTGGTCACGAAGGCTTTTACGTCAATTTTGAAGTATAAAAATCATTTTAAAAAGAAATATATTAAAAGTCGATTCTATTATAGAATCGACTTTTTAATTGTATCTAATTGATTTTAATAAAAATACTTGTTTTTAAATTTAATTATCACTAAATTAGTTATAATCAATTAACACAAAAAAATTGGAATTATGAAAGCAAGTGCATTACTTATCGTTGGAGGAATTTTAGCTTTAACAGCATGTAATAAAAAATCAGATTTACCAGACTACAAAGTAAAAGAAGCAATTTTAGATGTTTATAAATATAGAGCGGATAAACCAGATTCTCTTTTCGCAAAAGTGGAAGGTGTAAATGTAGAAGATTTGAATGCAGTAACTAAACAGTATGGACCTGTAGATGTTTATAATTTCGAAAAAATGACGCCTCTTGAGGATGGAGACAAAACAGTTTACGAAGCTGTTTATAAGGTATCTTTTAAAGGAGCAGAAGGAACAGAAACATTTAAAGTAAAAAGAATAGATAAGTTAGATGGAATTGTTGTTGGTTATTCAAGCGATGTAAAACCTATAGTAACAACAACAGATTCGACAGCTGTAAAGAAAGATTCTGTGAAATAAAAATAAAAAAAATCAATAAATTATTGATGATTTATTAAAAAGTTTGTATATTCGTTATCAATAATGAAACAAAACGGATTAAATACAATTATTTCAATTACGACGACTTCTAGTGTTCACACTTAGAGGAGTCTTGTTATGTATTTAATTCTAAAAAAATAATGCAAAAGCATCTTCTCAAAAGAAAGATGCTTTTTTTATGATCAAAATTTAAATTATGAAAGTTTTAAAATTCGGAGGAACATCAGTCGGATCGGTAGAAAGTATCCGCGCGGTCGTAGAAATTGTTAAACAAGAAAGGCAACAAAATAACTCGATTATTTTGGTTATGTCTGCTATTTCTGGTTTGACCAATTTATTAACCAAATTGTCCGAAGAAGCTTCATCAGGAAGTTTTGATGAAAATGATTTAAAACTTTTTCAAGAAAAACATTTCGAAATTGTAAAAGCTTTAATCGATGTGCCGAATCAAAATCCGATTTTAACAAAATTAAAATTGTTGATGAATGAGTTGGAAGCATTATTAGAAGGGGTGGAAATTCTGAAAGAATTAAGCCCTCAAACAAAAGATTTGATTTTGAGTTTCGGCGAAAGATGTAGTGCTTTATTAATAGCAAAAGTAATGCAAGAGCATGTTGGAAATTCATTGGCGATTAATGCATCAGATTATATTTTGACTGATCATAATTTTGGTCAAGCGAATGTTATCGAGGAAAAATCGTTTCAGAATATTCAACAATTAGCAAAAGATTATTCGGATAAATTATTAGTTGTAACAGGGTTTATTGCTGCTAATGAAGAAGGACGAGTGACAACTTTGGGAAGAGGAGGTTCTGATTACACTGCGGCTTTGATTGGTGCGGCTTTACATGCAGAACAAATTGAAATTTGGACAGATGTAAATGGAATGATGACGGCGGATCCTCGTTTTGTGAACAAAGCTTTTTCGTTAGAAAATTTATCGTATACAGAAGCGATGGAATTGTCGTATTTCGGTGCGAAAGTGATTTATCCGCCAACAATGGCTCCAGCTTTTAAACTTCGAATTCCGATTTTAATTAAAAACACATTTCAACCGGATTTTGAGGGAACAAAAATTCAGTTCGATTCGCAACCAACAGATTATCCAATTAAAGGAATTTCGTCGATCAAAGATATTGCATTAGTCAATATAAAAGGAAGCGGCTTGGTTGGCAAATTGGGCTTTAGTGGAAAACTTTTTTCACTTTTAGCGCAACATCATATCAACATTGTGTTGATTACGCAATCTTCGTCAGAGCATAGTATCACGCTTGCCATTCATCATAATGAAGTCGAAAAAGCAAAGCAATTAATTGAAGAAGAGTTTTGTTTGGAAATTGCAGCAAAATGGTTGGAACCAATTGAAATTGAAGAAAATCTCGGAATTATTGCAATTGTTGGAGAAAACATGAAGAAAATGGTTGGTGTTTCGGGCAAGTTATTTTATGCATTAGGACGAAATGGAATCAATGTCAGAGCGATTGCGCAAGGTTCTTCGGAGTATAATATTTCGGTTGTGATTAACGAAAATGATTTGTCAAAAGCTTTAAATGCGGTACATGATGCGTTTTTTAATCATTTGAAAAAAACAATTCATGTTTTCAATGTTGGAGTAGGAAATATTGGGTCGACATTTTTAAATCAATTAGAAAAACAGAAAGATTTTTTAGCAAAAAATAATGATATCGAAATAAAATTGGTTGGATTATCAAATTCAAAAAAAATGATGTTTGATGAAAACGGAATTAATTTATCGAATTGGAAAAATGAATTAGAAAATTCTTCTTCTCCAGCTGATTTGAATGAATTTATCCAAAAAATGAAACAGTATAATTTACCAAATTGTGTTTTTGTAGATAATACTGCGAGTTCTGATTTGCCAAATTATTACAAACAAATTTTTGAAAGCAGTATTTCGGTTGTGACATGTAATAAAATTGCGAATTCATCTTCTTATCAAGAGTATAAAAAATTGAAAGAAACTGCTCGAAAATATGGTATTGATTTTCTTTACGAAACAAATGTTGGAGCAGGTTTACCAATTATTAGCGTGTTGAAAGATTTAAGAATGAGTGGAGATCAAATCTTAAAAATTGAAGCAATTTTATCAGGAACAATTTCGTATATATTTAATCATTTTAAAGGTGAAAATACATTTGCCGAAATTGTAAAAAAAGCGCAAGAATTAGGTTATACAGAACCAGATCCTCGCGATGATTTGAGTGGAATAGATTTTATGCGAAAAATGTTGATTCTTGCTCGTGACAATGGTTACGAAATTGAAGCGGGAGATGTAAAAATCGATTCTATTTTGCCTAAATCTTGTTTAGAAGCTGCAACTGTAGAAGATTTTTATCAAGAATTAGTCAACGAAAATGATTATTTCGAAAAGATAAAACATCAAGCAGATGAGGAGCAGAAAGTGATTCGTTACATCGGGATTTTAGAAGATGGAAAAATATCAATTTCGTTAGAATTGGTGGATAATCAACATCCGTTTTATGCCTTGTCTGGAAGCGATAATATTATTTCTTTTACAACAGCGCGTTACAAGGAACGTCCTTTGGTTGTGAAAGGACCTGGAGCTGGTGCAGAAGTTACAGCAGCTGGCGTTTTTGCAGATTTAGTTAATATAAGTTCAATACGATAAAAGATGAATCAAATAATCGAAAATAAATATAAGCTTGATCAAGCGAAGTTTTTAGATAAAGTACATGTTTTTGCTCCTGCAACAGTTGCCAATATGATCTGTGGATATGATATTTTGGGCTTTGCGGTGGATTATCCAGGTGATGAGGTAATCATGAAAAAGACAGAAAAGTTAGGAATCGAAATTCTGACAATTACAGGTGACGAGGGTAAATTGCCTTTGGATGCGATGAAAAATACAGTTTCTCATTCGGCATGGAAATTATTTTGTGATTTAGGTCTACAAGATTCTTTTGGATTATCGATAGAATTACACAAAAAAATGCCAATTGGAAGTGGTTTAGGTTCAAGCGCGGCGAGCACAGTTTCTGGACTTTTTGCATTGAATGAATTATTAGGAAAACCACTTTCTAAAAATGAGCTTTTGCCTTATTGTATGGAAGGCGAACGATTGGCTTGTGGCGCTGCTCATGCGGATAATGTTGCGCCATCGTTGTTTGGAGGAATTACGTTGATTCCTTCTTATGAGCCGATTTTGGTGCGTTCTTTACCTGTTCCTGAAAATTTATATGTCACACTGATTTACTCAAAAGTAGAAGTGCCAACAAAGGATGCGCGCAAATTAATTAAAGATAAAGTGCAATTGAGTAAAGCAATAAAGCAATGGGGAAATATTGCAAGTTTGGTTGCAGCGCTTTATGAGAATGATTACGAAGAGATTGGTCGTTCGATGCAAGATGATATTATCGAACCAAATCGTTCTTTATTGATTCCATATTTTAATGAAATGAAAAGTATTTCGCTCGAAAATAATGCATTAACATTCGGTATTTCTGGTTCTGGACCAACAGTTATGGCGTTATCTAAAAGTAAATTGGGTGCAGAAAATATCGAACAAAAACTAAATGATTTTTTGACGATAAAAGAAATTGAACATTTATCATTTGTTTCTAAAATCAATCAACAAGGACCTTACATAAAACACTAAAAATGAAATTATATAGTACAAATAATCATAAGAACAGAGTTGATTTTAAACAAGCGGTTTTCCAATCTTTGCCAGAAGATAAAGGATTGTATATGCCTTTGTCGTTGGAAAAATTAGATGAAAATTGGTTGAATTCTATTGAAAATTATTCATTTCAAGAGATTGCGAAAAAGGTGACAAATCACTTATTAAAAGATGATTTTTCTGAAGAAACGATTAATAATTTAATTGATGATGTAATTAATTTTCCTGCGCCTTTGGTGTTTTTAGAAGATGATTTAGCTATTTTGGAATTATTTCACGGACCTTCTTTTGCTTTTAAAGATTTTGGAGCAAGATTTATGAGTCGCGTGATGGCACATTATTCAAAAAAAGATAATCAATTGTTAGATGTTTTGGTCGCAACTTCTGGCGATACAGGAGGCGCTGTAGCACTTGGCTTTCTGGGAGTAGAAGGAACGAGAGTAACGATTTTGTATCCAAAAGGAAAAGTGTCGCTGATACAAGAATTGCAATTAACGGCGAATGGAAAAAATATTCGTGCCATAGAAATCGACGGAACTTTTGATGATTGTCAAGCATTGGTCAAGCGAGCTTTTTTAGACAAAGATTTAATGAAAAATCTAAACTTAACCTCAGCAAATTCAATTAATATTGCTCGCTTAATTCCGCAATCTTTCTATTATTTCGAGGCATTTGCCCAAGCAAAAAGAAAAGGTTTTGAGAAAGTTTCTTTTGTTGTTCCGAGTGGAAATTTCGGGAATATTACAGCAGGTATTTTGGCTTCAAAATTAGGATTGGAAGTAGAACAATTTGTTGCGGCTACAAATGCGAATGATACTGTTCCATTATTTTTAAAAACCGAAAATTATCTACCCAAACCTTCTGTACAAACGTTTTCGAATGCGATGGATGTTGGAAATCCGAGCAATTGGGTTCGTGTGATGGAATTTTTCGAGCAAGATATGGAGCAATTAAAATCAAAAATGGTTTCAAAAGCTTTTTCAGATATTGAAACGACAAATGCAATTGTTAAAATTAATCAAGAATATGATTACATTGCTTGTCCGCATACGTCGATTGCGTGGTTGGCAGCGAAGGAATACCAAGCGAAAAAGCAAGATGAAAAAGAGTTAGTGGTATTTTTATCGACAGCGCATCCGTGTAAATTTCCTGAAGTTTTTCCGAAAGAAATACGAGATAAAATTGTCTATCCAAAAGAAGTCGAAGAATTGAAATCGAAACAATCAAATAAAGTGGTGATGAACAATAATTTTGATGAGTTAAAAAATTGGTTGTTGAATAATTAATAAATTAAAAAGCAAAGTTTCTAACTAAATAGAAGCTTTGCTTTTTTTGAATAGTATATTAATGATGGAAAAATTATCCAATCATTAACGAAAAGAGTGTGTTGTCTGTGTTAAGATATTGATAGTCGAAATGATGATTTTCTAATCTAAAAATTAAACCATCTAAATCTTCTTTTTTGTCTAATTCAATGCCAACTACTGCTGGACCTGTTTCTTTGTTATTTTTTTGCGTGTATTGAAAGTAAGTGATGTCATCATTTTCACCCAAAACTTCGTTCACTAATTCTTTTAAAGCGCCAGCACGTTGAGGAAAATTGATAATGAAATAATGTTTCAAACCTTCATATTGCAAACTTCTTTCTTTTATTTCTTCCATTCGCGTAATGTCGTTGTTGCTTCCACTAAGCACGCAAACCACATTTTTTCCTTTGATTTCTTCCTTGAAAAAATCTAAAGCCGAAACACTCAAAGCGCCTGCTGGTTCTACAACAATTGCGTCTTCATTGTACAAACGCAAAATGCTCGAACAAACTTTTCCTTCTGGAACAGCACAAGTTGTTTCTAAACCTTCTGCACAGATTTTGTAGGTTTTTTCACCTGCTTTTTTTACAGCTGCGCCATCTACAAAAGGGTCAATCTTCGCTAATGCAACAGATTGTTTTTGTTTGATAGCTTCTGCCATACTTGCTGCGCCACTCGGTTCTACGCCAATAATTTTGGTGTTTGGACTAAGTGTTTTCATCACAGAAATAACGCCAGATGCTAAACCTCCACCGCCAATTGGCACGAAAATATAATCGATTGGTTGATTGCATTGATTCAAAATTTCTAAAGCAACAGTTCCTTGTCCTGCGATTACTTTTTCGTCATCAAAAGGATGAATAAATGTAATATTTCCTTCTTGGGATAATTGATGTGCAAAAGCCGATGCATCATCAAATGTATCACCATGTAAAATGATTTCGATTTGATCTTTCCCAAACCATTTTACTTGTTTTATTTTTTGTTGAGGTGTCGTAGTAGGCATTACAATTTTACCTTTAATGTTTAATTGTTGACACGAATATGCGACACCTTGTGCGTGATTTCCTGCACTTGCGCAGATCACACCATTATTTTTTTCTTGTTCTGATAACTGAACGATTTTATTATAAGCACCACGCAATTTGTACGAACGGACGACTTGTAAATCTTCTCGTTTTAGATAGACATTCGCTTCAAATTGACGACTTAAATTTTCATTGAAATCGAAAGGAGTGTTTTTGGCAACTCCTTTCAAATTCATTTGTGCTAAGTTTACTTCGTCAAGCGAAACGCCTAAGGTCTCAGTTTTTTCATTTCTAAGTCCATTTGCCATAATTCACTGTTTGTTAGTTATTTTATGCATTTTGCATTTTGATAATTTTAGCAATAAAACCGTCAGTTCGAGTGAAATTCTGGAAGAATTTTATATCGAGAATAAGGTTTTAGAAGATAAAATTCATCTTAATTCTCGATACAATTTTTATTCATTTCATTTCTAAAAATCACTCGAACTGACGAATTTTAATTCAAGATATACAAAATGTTAATTTTATTTGTCGTTTTAAATATAATATATGGCAAAATTAATAAAAACGACATGATTAATTTTGTAACCGAATTAGAAATATCAAGTCAATGGAAAAAAATAAAAATATTTGGATTGGAATTGCAGTTGTCATTTTAGTTTCAACTAACCTAAGAGCACCAATTACCGCTGTTAGTCCAATTTTAGATGAAATGAAATCTGTCTTAAAAATAGACAATTTTCAGGCAAGTTTATTGACTTCTATTCCACTTTTCGTATTTGCATTTTGTTCAATTTTAGTGAGTAAAGCCACTGCAAAAATTAATATTCGACATGGATTAATTTATTCTTTAATCATTCTAATTATCGGGATTTACGTCCGTATTTACGGCAATATTTCGATGTTATATATCGGCTCCTTATTAATTGGATTAGGAATTTGTATTGGAAATGTTTTGACACCAGCCTATATAAAAAATACGTTTCCAACAAAAATTGGAATTATGACAGGTATTTTTTCGGTTTCGATGAGTTTAATCGCCGCATTAGCTTCTGGATTGAGTATTGCAATTGGAAATTGGACAAATTTAGGTTGGAAAGGTTCTCTTGGAGTTTGGATTGTAGCGGCTATAGCTGCACTTATAATTGTCTGTATTGATTCTTTAAAAAATAAAACAGCAACTCAACAAAAAATTGTTCAATCAGAGGATGTAAAATTCAATATTTTCAAATCAAAACAAGCATGGAACATTAGTATTTTTATGGGATTACAATCGTTGATTTATTATTGTTTGGTTGCATTATTACCTACATTACTAATAGATTTTGGTATGACAAAAAACAATGCAGGTTGGGTATTTTCGGTTTTACAACTTGCCATGTTACCCGCCATGTTAGTAAGTCCAGTTTTAGCCTCACGCATGAAAAATCCAAAAATTATGATTTACATAACTTCCATTTTATATTTTATTGGAATCATAACATTGCTAATTTTCAAAGCGAAATTCAGTTATTTGAGTGCGATTTTAATTGGAATTGCAGGAGGATTTGCCTTTAGTCTTTCTATTTTATTCTTCTCATTAAGAACAAAAACAATGGTTGGAACAATCAAAATTTCGGGAATGGCACAATCTGTTGGTTATTTAATTGCGGCATTTGGACCTCCTATTTTCGGAAAATTATATGATATCGATTCTACTTGGAGCTATTCATTATACTTTTTAATGTTCTGCATGATGATCCTAACATTTTTTGGAATAAAAGCTTCTCAACCTAAATTTGTGGAGGAAGATTAAAAATAATTCGAATTTACACGTAACATACATCAAGCAAAAGCGTCTATAGAATAGAACACGTTATCAACGTGTTAATCGCGCAAATTGATTTTATTACGTGTACGTTTATGAAAACCGAAATTATACAACCTCATCATCCTGAATTAAAAAATATTGTTCAGTATTTCATCCTTTTCAAATCTGAAAAGGATGAAAAAGTTGAGTATTCAACTTTCCCTAACACCAATTTGTGTCTTGCCATTTACAAGCAGAATAAAATCATTCTCGAACAAAATAAAACAAGCAAACATCTTTTTACCTTAAAAGGATATGCTACATACAAAAGTTATTTATCAGGATTTCATGAATCTAATCTTAATGTAAGCATTGACGCTACTTTAGATGAAATTTGCATCATTTTTCATCCAGCTGCGCTACGCTTATTTACGAATATTTCGTACGATGAATTAATTAAAAGTGATGAAGTTTTTGAAATGATTTTCCCAAAATCTGCTACAGATTTTACAGAACAATTATTTGAGGAAAAGAATTCTTTGAAAAGAATTTTAATGCTCGAAAATATACTATTGAAAAGCTTAAATCAAGATTATTTAACTACTAAAACCAAAGAAATCTTATATCTCATTCAACAAACAGATGAATTAAAAGTTGGTCCTTTAGCCAAACAACTTTCAATGAACGAATCGACTTTATATCGTTTATTCATGAATCAGATTGGGCAAAGTCCTAAATCTTTTTTGAAAACAGTTCGATTTAGAAAAGCGCTAGAGTCTATTCTTCATTTCGAAAAAGAAAAACTTACGCATATCGCTTACCAAAATAATTATACCGATCAATCCCATTTTATCCGCGATTTTAAAGAAATTACGGGGCAATCGCCCAATCAATTAAGAAATAAAACAAGCATTCAACAAGAACAATTGGCTTGGATTTATGCGCAACATTAAGCTGCACGATTTTTACAATTTTATCTTTCTTCGATACTTTTTCTTTGTTATAAATTAATATATCATATGAAAAATCTTATTTTGATTAGCTGCTATTTGATTGCCTTTAGCTTTTGTTCATCAGTTTTTGGGCAACAATTTTCGATAAAAGGAAAAGTAATCAATCAACATGACAAAGCACTTGAATTTGCTGATGTTCTTCTTTTCGAAAATGACAGTTTACTTATCAATCAAGCATATACAGATAGTCTGGGATTATTTTCTATGAAAATAGATACTGGAACTTATTTACTTAAAATAGAACAATTTGGCGTAGAATTTTATTCACAAGAAATAGAAATCAAGCAAGATAAAGACTTAGGGCTTATCAAAATTCAAGATGCTACAACTCTAGAAGGCGCAACGATTACAGCAAAAAAGAAATTGATTGAACAGAAAGTTGATCGACTTGTTTACAATATCGAAAATTCTATTGCATCACAAGGAATGTCTGCGTTGGACGCTTTACGTAACACACCAATGGTGAATGTACTAAATGATAATATTTCTATTGTCGGAAAAGGAAATGTTGCTGTAATGGTAAATGACAGAATGCTTAATTTATCAGGAAGCGAACTTACGAATTATCTACAATCGCTGCGCTCTGATGATATTGCGAAAATTGAAATCATTACAACTCCTCCTTCAAAATATGAAGCGCAAGGAAATAGTGGGATTATTAATATTATTCTAAAGAAAAATCCCAATCTCGGCTGGAGCGGGAGTGTAAATTCTTCATATCAACGAAATTCTTACAATGGTTTCAGAACGGGCGGAACGATTAATTATCAATCGAATAAAATAAGTAGTTCATTAAAATTAAATCAAGGTGATATTAATTACAAGCTACGTAATAGCCAAAATTTTATTGGGAAAGAAACCGCAATTTATACAAACGAAGAAAGACATGATAATCCGAAAATTTTTAGCGTTAATTATAACTTAGATGTCAAAATCAATAAAAACCAAAATACAGGATTTATTTACAGCTATAGTAAGATGAATTATGATATGGATACAAAAGGAATCAGCCGATACCAAACACATTCTATTATCGATTCTACTTTGTATACCAATCAAAAACAACATTGGACAACACCTACACATACCTTGAATGCCTATTATGACATAAAATTAGATAGCATTGGAAAAAAGCTAAATTTCACGGCGAATTTTCTAAATAATTCACCCAAAAAATTCAATGATTTTAATACGCAAAATGAGTTGAATAACAACGAAACTTTAATCCAAAACAATAGTAAAATGAAATATTCGATCCTTTCGATGCAAGCTGATTTTACTTTGCCATACAAATGGTCGAACATAGAAACTGGAGCAAAATATACATTATTGGACAACAAATCGGATGTGGGATATTATGAATTTGATGGAATAGATTTTATTTTGAATCCTACGAACAGCAATATTTTCCAATACAAAGAAAATAATTATGCAGCTTATGTGAGTTTTCAAAAAGATTTCAACGAAAAATGGTCAACAAAAGCAGGTTTACGATACGAATACACTTCGCTAGTAGGTTTTACGCCAAATGACGAAAACAGCAGACTGAAAAAGAACTATGGAAAATTATTTCCTACAGCTTATATCAGTTACAAACCAACTACGAATCATTCGTTCAGTATCAATTATTCCAAAAGAATAAATCGTCCCGATTTCCAATCTTTAAACCCATTTCGCTGGTACACGAATCCATATATGTATTACACAGGAAATCCCGCTATACAACCTTCTTACAATGATAATGTAGAGCTTAATTATTCGTACAAAGGAAAATTGACTTTTGGACTTTACAATCAATACAGCCAAAATAATTTGTCTAATATTGCACATTTTTCAGATGGAATTTACAGCAATGTAGTAGAAAATAGTTATGATCAAAACAGAACAGGATTCAATATTGGATATTACAATACCTTTTTCAAAATTTGGGAAACTTCAGTTAATGCGAATGCATCTTATACAACTACAAAACCGACTATTTCTGAAGTGGAAAAGTTAAAAGTTTATTCGATGTCGTACTCTTTTTACAATACCATCACATTGAATAAAGACAAAACATGGTTTTTGATGATTAATTTCTGGCATACTCTTCCATTCACTTATGCCAATATAAAACTGCAAGATCAACTGGAGTTTTCGCCAGGTATTAAAGCTTCGTTTTTCGATAAAAAATTACAAGCCAATTTTGTGATAAATGATGTATTCAAAACGATTAAAAACAAAGGCTATTCGTATAATGACGATTATCGTTCAGAATTTAATCAATACAATGATTACCGAGGTTTAAAACTTAGTTTAACCTACAATTTTGGAAATAACAAAGTGAAAGAAAACAACAAAAAAGTGAATTTCGAGGAACAAAATAGAGCAAATTAAACTTAATTCAACTCTCAAAAACATCAACTTAATTGTTGGTGTTTAAATTTCGATACTATTTTTCAAAAAATATAAAAATAGTTATGGTTCATTCCAATGAATATGAGATATTTGTTTGATTTAACACATCAATATAAATTAACGAGAACTAAATTTAATGAAGAAAGCATTAGAAAATTATTCAATTCAATTTATCAAAGAAATTATTCCTGTAACCGTAGGTATTTTGATTGCACTGTTTATTGACAATTGGAACACAAATAGAAAAGACCAAGTGTATATTAATCAAGTATTTTCAACGATAAAAAGTGAATTGAATGAAACAACGGAAGAAATAAAATACAATGTTCCTTTGCAAAATTCTTATGTCGATTCACTTGAATACTATGCTGATAACAAAAGTGTTAACATTTTGGATATCACAATGAAATGTAAAGGCGTGTTTATTCCTCAGATTAAAACAAGCGCTTGGAAATCAGTTTCAACTTCCAAAATTGACTTGATAAATTATGATAAAATTACTTCTTTGTCTAATATTGAAGAACAAAAAGACATTTTAAAGAACAAAACAGAATTTTTCATGAATTTCTTGTACTCCAACTTTTATGAAACAGAAAAGAACAAAAAAGAAACCATCAAAATTCTAATACTAGACATTATTCAAACCGAAAAAACAATTCAACGACAAATTGATTTTTATAATAAGAAGTAAGGTGAAAGCTGAATAGTAAACTATGTTTTTATTTAAAATCCTTTTTGGGTAATGGAATTTGAAGTCCCGCTTTCACCGTATGCATGTTGACAAATGTCTTAAAACGTCGAATATTAGAATTACTTAAAAACAATTTTCTTATTAATGATTCATACTCTTGCATGCTCTTAACAACCATAATTAGTATAAAGTCTACTTCTCCTGTCACATAGTAACACTGTTGTACTTGTGGAACCTGACTAAAAGTGTTTTTTATTTCATCAATAAATTCAATTTTATCTGTATCCAAATCCACTTCTACAAATAATAAAATTTGAGAAGCAACTTCTTCAGGGTTAATGACAGAAATATCTGCACGAATTACTTTTTCCTCACGCATTTTTTTGATTCGGCGTTGAACTGCCGCTGCAGATAATCCAATTTTATCACCAATATCACGTTGCGAAGTCATGTTATCTTTTTGTAAAATATCAAGAATTTCTATATCAAATCGGTCTAAATCCATCATAAACAAAGCTTAAATGAAACAAAGTTGCAAAATACATTATAAAATTAAAGATTTTCACCATAGTATTTCAATTATTTTTGCAAAACAAAATAATATATCAAACATTCTATTCATGAAAAATGCGACGTTAAAAGGATTTTTATTTGCAATTATTGCAGCTTCATTATGGGGAATTTCAGGAACATTTGGGCAATTTTTGTTTCAACAACGTGGCATCAATGTAGAATGGATGATTACAGTAAGAATGCTTGTTTCGGGTTTCATTTTGTTGTTATATGCTGCAAGCCAGAAAGAAGCTAAAATCGTTGATGTTTGGCATAATAAAAAGGATGCTTTTCGATTGATACTTTTCTCGATAACAGGGATGCTTATGGTGCAATACACCTACTTTGCAGCCATCAAACACTCTAATGCCGCTACAGCAACAGTATTACAATATGCAGGTCCAGTTCTTATCGCTATTTATTTAGCATTTAAAAATAAAAAAACTCCTCGTTTTATTGATTGTATTGCCATTTCTTTTGCTATTATTGGTACTTTCTTGTTGGTTACTCATGGTAAATTGGATAGCTTAAATATCTCTACAACCGCATTATTTTTTGGTTTAGGATCTGCTGTAGCTTTAGCAATTTATACGTTACAACCTATTCCATTATTGCAAAAATACAATTCGGCAACAATTATCGGTTGGGGAATGTTAATCGGTGGATTAGCCTTTTCGTTTGTTAAAGCTCCTTGGTCAATAGATGGTATTTGGGATCAGAAAACATATTTATATACTTTATTCATCATTCTTTTTGGAACATTAATTCCCTTCTATTTATACCTAACCGCAGTACAAATTATTGGTGGTCAAAAAAGTAGTTTACTTGCTTCTGCTGAACCTCTTTCTGCAACAATTATTGCAATACTTTGGCTTAATGTTTCTTTTGGTATCCTTGATTGGATTGGCAGTTTATTGATTGTTTCGACAATTTTTTTATTGAGTTATGAGAAGAAAAAAGTTAATTAAGTATAATAAATTATTTTAATAAAATGATGAATCACTTTTTTTAAACACGTCAATTTACTTTATTAAAACAACTTATATTTTAATTATGTATTCATTCTAAATCGTGGGATTTTTAATTGTCATTTAAACGTAAAAAAATTAATGAGTGACAGAAATCTCATCTTAAAAAGATACTATGAAATAAAAAAAGGAACTCAAATTTGAGTTCCTTTACTATTTTGATTAAGAATATTTCTTATCCTAAAACTTTTGCAACTGTAGCTCCGATATCAGCAGGAGATGCAACAACGTGGATTCCACATTCTTCCATAATTGCCATTTTAGCTTGTGCTGTATCATCAGCTCCACCTACGATAGCTCCAGCGTGTCCCATTGTACGACCTTTTGGTGCAGTTTGTCCTGCGATAAATCCTACAACTGGTTTAGTTCCATTTGCTTTAATCCAACGAGCAGCCTCAGCTTCTAATTGTCCACCGATTTCACCAATCATTACGATACACTCAGTTTCTGGGTCATTCATAAATAATTCAACAGCTTCTTTTGTTGTAGTACCAATAATTGGATCTCCACCAATTCCGATTGCTGTAGAAATTCCGTAACCAGCTTTTACAACTTGATCAGCAGCTTCGTAAGTTAAAGTTCCTGATTTAGAAACGATACCAACTTTACCTTTTTTGAAAATGAAACCTGGCATAATACCTACTTTAGCTTCCTCAGAAGTAATAACACCAGGACAGTTAGGTCCGATTAATGTTACATCTCTTTGGTCAACATAAGCTTGTACTTTTACCATATCTTCTACTGGAATACCTTCTGTAATACAGATAATTACTTTGATACCTGCTTCTGCAGCTTCCATTACAGCGTCAGCAGCGAATGCTGGTGGAACGAAAATAATAGAAACGTCTGCTCCTGCTTGATCAACAGCATCTTTTACTGTGTTAAAAATTGGTAACCCTAAGTGAGTTTGTCCTCCTTTTCCTGGAGTTACACCACCTACTACTTGTGTTCCATATTCAATCATTTGCTCAGCATGAAAAGTTCCTTCTTTCCCTGTGAAACCTTGAACGATTATTTTTGAATCTTTGTTTACTAATACAGACATTGTGATTTTTAATTTACACAAATATAAAAGGAGTTTTGCATTTTAAAAAATATTCAATGTAAAAAATACACTAAGTCTTTATTGGAACAGGACAAAAAAGTATAAGATATTTATCATAAAAAAAGCCGACCAAACGGTCGGCTGCAAATATATTCTATAAATAATTTTATTTTCTCTTGTAATCGCGAACCATTATCTCTGTGACAGCCATTTTTTTATACAAGCCACGAGCCTCTTCTGCCGGATAACCAAAATATGTTTTTCCTCCTTCCAAAGATTTACTAACCCCTGCTTGTGCTAATAACACCGCTTTTGTACCGATTGTTACACCACTTGTAATCCCAACTTGTCCCCAAATAGAAACTTCGTCTTCTACATTTACACAACCAGCAATTCCGACTTGCGAAGCAATCAAACATTTTTTACCAATAATTGTATCATGACCAATCTGAATTAAATTATCCATTATTGTTCCTTCTCCAATAATTGTAGACGCAGAAACTCCTCTATCTATCGTACAATTCGCACCAATTTCTACATTATTTTCGATGATAACATTTCCGACAGATTTTAAACGATCAAAACCTGTTTCGCGGTTTTTGTAGTAAAATGCATCAGCTCCTAAAACTGTTCCCGAACGAATAATTACATTATCTCCGATAATTGCATAATCATTGATTGAAACATTAGAATGAATCACACAATTTTTTCCAATTTTGACATGATTACCAACAAATGCACCTGGTTGAATAATTGTTCCTTCACCTATTTCTGCAGAATCAGAAATTTGTTTTGTAGCAGCTTCAAACGCCATAAAATGTTGTCCAATTTTGACAAAATCACGGAAAGGATCATCAGAAATCAACAAAGCTTTTCCTTCTGGACAATCAACTTCTTTGTTTATCAAAACAATTGTAGCATTCGATTGTAACGCTTTATCATAATATTTTGGATGATCAACAAAAACTATATCTCCCGCTTCTACACGGTGAATTTCATTGATTCCTTCTACTGGAAAATTTTCGTCTCCAATAAATTTTGCATCGATAATTGATGCTATATCTTTTAATTGATGTGTTTGTGGAAATTTCATCTTTCTCTCCTTTTAAAAAGTCTACAAATATAAAAATAAAAAAGCTGTCAAAAAATGACAGCTTTAATGATTTATGAATTGAATTTCATTATTTTTTCTTGAAAACCATTGTTTTAACATCATTTGCAAACAAAACTAATTTTCCGTCTACAATTTCGTATTTATTTACATTATTAAAACGCTCTCCAAAAGCATCAGAATCTACACCTTGACAAGCCATACGTGTTGTTGCGATGTTTTTTACAGTCAATGAATTACCAACTGCTACATAAGCTCCTGTCAAATTATTACATCCATCATTACCAGAAACTTTGTTATTTTGGAATGTTAATGTAGGTTTTTGATTTGGGAAACGATCATCTAATGATTTTGCACTTCTATCTTTACCAATAAATTCTTCTAATTCCCAAGAACCTGCTAAAGTACCAGGACGAACAAAAGTCATGATGACAATATCTCCTTGAATTAATAATAATTTATTATCTGAAATAGAGTATTTTAATTTTCCGTTTAATTTTGAACTGAAATTAGAATCTTCTACATTTTGACAAGCTTTCATCGTAGACATCATATTACCAAATGTAATTTCATTTCCAGAAATTGTAACTCCTCCATTCAAAGTGTTACAACCATCCGAAGCATTTAACATACTATTCGAAATAAAATTAAGGTAAGGAGTTCCCATTGGATAAGCTTCTGCAATAGAACCTGCCTTCATAAAATTGATTTGGCTCAACTCCCATTTTCCTAAAATAGAGTTGTTATTTGTGTTTTCAGTATTACCTATCACGTTATTAACAGTAGAACAAGATGTTAAGAATCCTGTTGCTAAAATTGCTGAAAAAGATATTTTTAAAATTATTGATTTCATAAAATTTAATTTCAAGTTTCAGTCTAATAAACGAATATCATACCAAATCTCAAAAATGTTAAAATACATTTCTACAAAGGTTTTGAAAAGATGAAGCCAAGTAAAGAATTTGTTTTAATTTTGAGAATTAATTTGTTTACATAATTCTAAAAAATAATTCAATTTGATTTCTCAAAGAACGATAGATATAATTTTAGAAACAGCTCGTGTAGAAGAAGTTGTTGGTGATTTTGTAACCTTAAAACGTGCAGGTTCTAGCTTAAAAGGACTCTCGCCTTTTGGGAACGAAAAAACACCTTCTTTTGTTGTTTCACCTGCCAAACAAATCTGGAAAGATTTTTCTTCTGGAAGAGGTGGAAATGTTGTGACTTTTTTGATGGAAGTTGAACAATTTACTTATCCAGAAGCCTTGCGATGGTTGGCAAAACGTTATAACATCGAGATTGAAGAAGATGGTGAATATACTTTTGAGCAACAACAAGAGGAAAAAGACCGCGAAAGTTTATATATCTTGACTGATTTTGCGAAGAAATTCTTCACTAATCAATTGCATAATTCGGAAGAAGGAAATTTGATTGGATTAAGTTATTTCCGCGAACGTGGCTTTACCAAAGAAACCATCGACAAATTTGAACTTGGTTATTCGCCAAAACAATGGGATGCTTTTGCTGAATATGCCTTAAAAAATGGTTATTCGAAAGAATTGATTGAAGAAGCTGGTTTAGCAACTTTCAAAGAAGATAATAAGAAATATGACAAGTTTCGCGAGCGTGTAATGTTTCCTATTTATAGTTTTTCGGGACGTACGTTGGGTTTTGGTGGACGAATTTTGCGAAATGATGCCAAAGCAGCAAAATATTTAAACTCTCCCGAAAATAAAATTTACCATAAAAGTAAAACGTTATACGGATTATTTCAGGCGAAACAACACATTACAAAAGCTGATCAATGTTTCTTGGTCGAAGGTTATACAGATGTTTTGTCTTTGCATCAAGCCGGAATTCAAAATGTAGTAGCGAGTTCTGGAACAGCACTTACAAATGAACAAATTCGTTTGATAAAACGTTTGACAGAGAATATCATTGTGATGTACGATGGTGATAATGCTGGTATCAAAGCGTCTTTCCGTGGAATTGATATGATTTTGGAACAAGAAATGAATGTCAAAATTCTTTTGTTACCAGAAGGCGAAGATCCAGATTCGTTTGCGAAAAAACATTCGACAACTGAAATCGAAGCGTATATAAAAGAAAACGCATCTGATTTTATTCGTTTCAAAGCAAATGTTTTGTTGGAAGATGCGAAGAATGATCCAATCAAAAAAGCTGAATTAATTAGAGAAATTGTAAAATCAATTTCGCTTATTCCGAATATTATCAAGCAAGAAGTTTACATTGCAGAAACTTCTAAAATAATGGAAATTCGAGAAGAAGTTTTGTTCAAAGAATTGGCTCAATTGCAAAATTCTGGCGATAAATCGACTTCTTCGTCTTCTCATATTACCGATAATGCGCGAACTAAAAAACCTGCTATTTCGGTTTTTCCGTCTACAAAAGAAGTCATCAATGTTCAGCAAACTGTAGAAAATGAAATCATTAAGTTGATTATGCAATTTGGTGATTTAGAAGTTGATTTGAAGAACGAGAACAACGAGCTATACAAAACAACAGTTAACCAAGAAATCATTTCTCAATTTGATGAAAACGAGTTAAGTTTGAGTAATCCACTTTATCAATCTATTTTAGAAGAAGTGAAAGTTGGTTTGGGAAATGATGAATTGCGAACAGGAACTTATTTTTCTCGATTAACCAATCCAGAAATTGTACAGCTTGCTTCGGAAATGATGTTAGAAAAACATAGTTTAAGCGAAAACTGGACAGTAAAGCAAGGCATCAACATTAAGAAAAAAGAAGAATTTGTGCACAAAGATTTATTTGATGTTTTACTTCGCTTCAAAATTATTTACATAGATAATGTGATTAAAGAATTGATGCATCAAACAAAAAATCCTGAATTATCAATCGAAGAAACAAGTCAAATTCTTCAACAAATTATGCATTTTACTGGATTAAAAAATATCTTAAATCAACATCTTAATCGCGTCATTTAATTTAACATTTACTGATTAAAATCACAACTCACTGACTAATAAATATTTACATAAAAATTACAAATAGTTCTTAAAAATTTTAATAAGTAACTATATTTTTAACTTATAGTTAACAATTCTTTATAAAGCTACTAAACATAGACATTTAGGTCTCTTTTATTTTCTGAAAATCATTAGAAAAAACTATGCATGTACAAACAAAATCTATTATGCTTATTTTAGATAAAGATTCAGAAAGAACTAAAGAATGACAAAGAATATTTTAACATTATTAGTAATGCTGATGATTATCCCAATGGCTCAAGCTAAAGGAAAATCAAACTTTTCAATAGAAAATCCGTTACCAGTTACTATAACTAAAAATTTGAAACTTAATATAATCAATAAATTTTCAGATTTTAATAAAACAGATAACACTGCGATTTCGGAAATTGTTGAAAAAGCTGGAAAAAAAGTAAGTGGAATTGTATCATGGTATGCTGATAAATTTCACGGTAAAAAAACTTCTAGTGGCGAGTTATATAACAAAAATAACTTAACTGCAGCCCACAAAACTTTACCATTCGGTACAAAAGTCAAAGTAACCAATACAAATAACGGAAAATCTGTTGTTGTAAAAATAAACGATAGAGGACCACATACAAAATCTCGTTTATTGGATTTGAGTAAAGCAGCGTTTACTTCTATAGGTTCTATTAATTCGGGAACATTAAACGTAGAAATGGAAGTTGTAGAGTAAAACAATTTTTAGATATTAAAAAAGAAAAGGATTGAACAATGTTCAATCCTTTTCTTTTTTAATCATTATGATGTTTATGATGCCCTTTCTTTTTATAATAATTCCCATTATTTTTCTTTTGTTGACCTGGTGCATATCGTTTTGCAGATTTATCACCATGTACCTTTTTGTGTTGACCTGGTGGTAAGCTACGATGGTCGTCATATCTCACTTCGTATTTCGGATATTTCTTATACTTCTTTTTGTGTTTATGCTGATGCTCTAACCCATATATAGTTGAGAACCATCACACGATACCAAAAATAAAGCAGCGAAAGCAAAAAAGGCAATCAAGTTGATTTTTTTTAATACTGTTAGTTTCATAATCATATTCATTATATTCATTTTGAGATAAGACAATAACCTTACCAAAAAAGACTTTACAATATTTTAATGAATATACTGATTGGAATAGTATTTGAGAATCAATAATTAAACTATTAAAATTATGAAAGAAAAAATCCAATACCGCTACAAAACAACGAACGAAGCTTTAGACGAACTAAAAGAAAATGGTTTTACTATTGACTATAATATCGAAAAAAATCAATTAAAACAAGCCCCTGAAATCTTTGATATCGTATGCATTTATCGTTACGAAGGAATGTCTGATCCTGATGACGAATCTTCTGTTTATGGTATAATCAATAATCAAAACGGAGACAAAGGTGTTTACGTGGTTGGAAATCTATCAACAGATGACGATGTCGATCATTTCTTGGTTGATTTGGAAATAAAACGTAGAACAATTCAAGAATAAAATAACAATTATTAATCAAATAAAAAAAGCTCGATGCAAATGCATCGAGCTTTTTAGGTTTTATAACATCTTTCTAATTAGAAAGGATATTCATAAATTTTTGATTCGTGGAAGTAAGGGTGACCTTTTGCTTCTAAGTTTAATTTAGAAACTGCATTCATAACTACGAATGTAAATAATCCTCCGATTCCAACTAATGCTCCAATTTCCATTAAACCAAAGTTGTGGAATGGTCCAACAGCTGCTGGCATAATTTGGTTGTAGAAATCCCAGTAGTGTCCGAAGATGATAACGAATCCCATCGCGAAAACGATTTGGTAACGACGTTTCATGCTTGATGAAATTAAAATCAAGAATGGAGCTACTAAGTTAATGATCAACATCCAGAAATATAATGGGTATTGCGCCATACGTTGTTGGAAGTATTGAGCTTCCTCAGGAATGTTTGCGTACCATTGTAACATGAATTGACAGAACCATAGGTAAGACCATAATAATGAGAAACCGAACATGTATTTTGTTAAATCATGTAAGTGGTTATCATTAAATAATGGTAAAGCGTTCTTTCTTTTTAAGTAGATAGAAATAATTGCCATAATAGAAACCGCAGAAACTAAGTATGAAACCATTCCGTACCACATAAATAATGAAGAGAACCAGTGTGGATCTAAAGACATCACGAAATCCCAAGCAAATGCTGCAGAACAAATTGCGAAAATCACTAAGTAAATTACTGATTTTTTGTACAATTGAGCGTACACTTTTAAGTCTCCGTTTGTCTCATCTAATTTACGTGTTGCGTTTTTAATTACTGGTAACATTAAAGATAATACTACTAAGTAAATAACACAACGTACTAACCAGAAGTTAGGGCTTAACCAAAGTTGAGCTTTGTTCGCCATGAAGATATCATACTTCTCGCTATCAGGATTTATTAAATCAGCATCCATCCAGTGGAATAAGTGATTCATGTGAAAATAAGATCCTAAAACGATGATAGCTACAAGTACAGAACCTACTGGTAAAAATGATGCGATAGCCTCCATAACACGAGATACTACCATAGACCAACCAGCGTTAGCTACGAATTGAATACATAAGAAAAACAACGCAGACGCCGCAATACCAAACGATAAATAAGCTGGTACATAGAAAGCTGCCCAAGGTCTGTTTTTCAATAAATTTGTCAAATGCTCCATGTGTCCAGCATGATCTGTATTCATAGATGCATAAGAATCTGAAATGTAGTCACCAAAAAATTGAGTTGGGTGAGCTTCAATCAAACCGTTAATATATTCAGTTGAATTAGCAACATCTTGTTGATGTAAGAAAAATCCTATCCCGTAAAGTACAACACCTATAACAGCTAAGATAAGTGATGCATTTTTTAATTTTGGGGAAAATGTATATTGCATAATAATTAACTTATTTTATTATTTATTAGTTGCTGTTTCAGTTTCTGTTGCAGGTTTTGCTTCAGCAGTTGCTTCTCCGGCTGGAGCAGCGGCAGCTGTAGTAGCACCTTTCAAACTCATTACATATTCAGCAACTCTCCAACGGTCTGCAGGAGTCAATTGAGATGCGTAAGAACCCATCGCATTTTTTCCGTACATAATTACATGATAAACAGAACCTACTGTAACATCTCTTTCGCTATAATTAGGAACACCTGAATAAGCTTTAGATTTTACGATTGATCCTTGTCCATCACCAGCGTCACCGTGACAAACTGCACAGTTTTGTCCAAACAATAACTTACCTCTTTCTAAATCTGCAGCTTTGTTAGCCGCATTCAAAGGAGAAACAGTTACTGCTTTTGCTTGTGCATAACCAGCGTTATTGTTTTTGTAAGTCCATGGTAAAATATCACCATCTGTTCTTGCAACAGCACCTTCTACAGATTCTAATGCAGACATATTGTGATTTTTACTTAATACAGGAACTTCAGAATTTTCTTCGTCATGAGGGTAACCAAAAGTTGCCTTTTCGTAAGGATCATATGCCGTAGGATAATACATATCTGGCATATATACGATACTTGCGTGACGTTTTTTATCAGAACAAGAAGTGATAATAATACTTCCTAATCCTATAAGTAATGCTATCTTTTTCATTATGCTTCTTGTACTAAATTGTTAACACTTGGTTCTACGACTACATCACCTTTTACAGTTACTTCTTCAGCACCAGTCTCTACAAATACATTTTTGATTTTCTCAACATCAGCAGTTCTGATTTCGATTAAGAATTTATCATCTGTTGTACGTGGATCTGGATTTTTAGCTTTAGCTCCTGGATACATTTTATTACGCACTAAGTATGTTAATGACATAAAGTGCGCTGCACAGAATACTGTCAACTCGAACATAATAGGAACGAAAGCTGGCATATTCTCACCCCAAGAAAAAGATGGTTTCCCTCCAATATCTTGAGCCCAGTCATGGTTCATAATAAACCATGTCATCAAAGATGCTAACGTTGTACCAAATGCACCGTAGAAGAAAGCAAGGTCAGAAATACGAGTTTTCTTTAATCCTAAGGCTTTATCTAAACCGTGTACAGGGAAAGGTGTATATACTTCATCTATCGTAATACCTTGTTTACGAATAGATTTTACTGCTTTTAATAAATCATCATCGTCTCCGTAAAGACCATAAACGATTTTAGTGTTCGTGATGCTCATCTTCAGTATGATGTTTTTTATAGCTTTCGCCTGATGATTTCAAAATAGTTTTTAATTCAGATTGTGAAATAACTGGGAATGTACGTGCGTACAATAAGTATAACACAGAAAAGAATCCCATAGTACCTAAGAAGATACCTACGTCTACCCATGAAGGCATAAACATTGTCCAGCTTGATGGTAAATAGTCACGAGATAAGTTGATAACGATAATATCAAAACGCTCGAACCACATACCGATGTTAACTACGATAGAGATAACGAATGTCCAGAAGAAGTTTCTTCTAATTGGACGAATCCATAATAATCCTGGTACTAAAACGTTACAGATAATTAACGCCCAGAATGCCCACCAATAAGGTCCTGTTGCTGCTCCTGGAGAGAAGTATGTAAAGTCTTCGTAACGAGATCCTGAATACCAAGCGATCCATAACTCTGTTAAGTATGCTACTGCAACCATACCACCTGTTACAACGATTACAATGTTCATGTACTCGATGTGTTTACGTGTGATATAATCTTCGTAGTGTAAAACTTTACGCATTACACTTAATAATGTTTGTACCATCGCGAAACCAGAGAAAATAGCTCCGGCAACGAAATATGGAGGATATACTGTTGAGTGCCATCCTTTGATTACCGACGTTGCGAAGTCAAAAGATACAATCGTGTGTACCGAGAATACTAATGGTGTACATAAACCAGCTAATACCAAAGATAACTCTTCGAAACGTTGCCAATGTTTTGCTCCACCTCCCCATCCGAATGATAAGATTCCGTAGATTTTCTTAGCGAATGGTTTTGTTGCACGGTCACGTACCATAGCGAAGTCAGGAATTAATCCCATCAACCAGAAAACTGTTGATACAGAGAAATACGTAGAAATCGCGAATACGTCCCATAATAATGGTGAGTTAAAGTTAGGCCATAAAGATCCAAATTGGTTAGGAATTGGGAATACCCAGTACATTAACCATGGACGACCCATGTGAATTACAGGGAATAACGCTGCCTGTACAACGGCGAAGATTGTCATGGCTTCCGCAGAACGGTTAACCGACATTCTCCATTTTTGACGGAATAATAATAAAACGGCTGAGATTAACGTACCAGCGTGACCGATACCTACCCACCATACGAAGTTGGTGATATCCCATCCCCAGTTAATCGTTCTATTCAATCCCCATACACCAATACCAGTTCCTACTGTATAAGCAATTGCTCCAACACCAAAGATGAATGCAACCATTGCTATACTGAAACATGTCCACCACAACTTACTTGCTGGCGTCTCAATTGGACGAGCAATGTCTACTGTGATATCGTGGTAGGTTTTATGTCCTAAAATAAGGGGTTCTCTTACCTGTGATTCGTAATGTGACATATTTGTTTACCTTATTAATTCTTTACTAATTTAATTAAGCTTGTTCTTTTCTGTTTCTAACTTTTACTTGATAGATAACGTTTGGTTTTGTACCAATTTCTTCTAATAAAACATAAGAACGTTTATCTTTCGATGCAGCTCTTACTTCAGATTTATCATCATTGATATCACCAAATTTCATCGCACCTGTTCCACAAGCAGCAGCACAAGCAGCAGCAGCCATAAACTCTTCGTCTTTAACTACTCTGTTCTCTTTCTTAGCTTTTAAGATTGCAGCTTGAGTTTGTTGGATACAGAATGAACATTTCTCAATTACTCCTCGTGTACGTACAACAACGTCTGGGTTAAGTACCATACGACCTAAATCATTGTTCATGTGGAAGTCGTATTTGTCATTGTTCGCCCAGTTAAACCAGTTGAAACGACGTACTTTGTAAGGACAGTTATTTGCACAGTAACGAGTACCAACACAACGGTTATAAGCCATCATGTTTTGACCTTGACGACCATGAGATGTTGCACCTACTGGACACACAGTCTCACAAGGAGCGTGGTTACAGTGTTGACACATTAATGGTTGGAAAATCACATCTGGATTTTCAGCCTCTGGCTTAATTAAACGTGTATATTGTTGTGGTTCGTTATCTGGATCAGATTCTAACGCAACTTTTTGAGTTAATTTTCCGTCTTTATCTTGGTAAGTAACATCAGAGTAGTAACGGTCAATTCTTAACCAATACATATCTCTCGACATACGCATTTGCTCTTTACCAACAGTTGGTACGTTGTTTTCTGCTTGACAAGCAATCACACACGCTCCACATCCTGTACAAGAGTTCATATCAATTGTTAAATTGAAGTGAGGTCCTGTAGAACGATCAAAACTAGCCCATAAGTCAACTTCACCTACTGGAGAATCTCCTCTCCATGTTGGCATCTTCGCAACTGGATTCCATTCTTGACGATCTGTGTTGATGAAATCTGCTAAAGAAACTTCTCTTGCAATTTCGTAACGTCCCATCAATGTTGGTTGTTGTTGCATGTTAGCAAATTCGTGTTTATCTGAACGAGAAGATTTTTCAATCTTAACATTAGATGCACCTACGTTACCAGTATATAATGCGAAAGCATTAACCCCTACATTGTTTGCAACTTTACCAGCTTTTGTACGACCATAACCGAAAGCTAAACCTACAGTTCCGATTGCTTGACCTGGTTGGATGAATACTGGAACGTTTTCTAAAACTACTCCATTAACAGTTAAGTTTACATACTCACCGTCAAATTGCATTCTTCCGTTTGTAACGTTGTAGTTATCTTGAATTTTGATTCCTAATTTTTCCGCATCATTTGGATTAACTGTTAAATAGTTATCCCAAGAGTTACGTGTAATTGGATCTGGTAATTCTTGTAACCAAGGATTGTTTGCTTGTGTACCATCTCCTAAACCAGCTTTAGAATAGAATTGTATTTCCCATTCTGTTGCTTTACCAGTAGCTAATTTTGTAGCAGCTGCTGTAGCAACACTAGTGTTAGCAGTAAATGCAGATGTTTCAGTCCCTTCATTATAACCATTGTATAATGCTTTGTTGAAATCTACACCTAATTTTGGTAAAATAGCTGATTCCCAGTTTTGTTTTACATATAAGTAATATGGAGAAACTTTTTGTCTTGTTGCAGAAACCGCCATCACCATAATTGGATCATTTGGATCTTCTACTTCTGTTACTTTAGTTACTCCTGTCATCCAAGCGATTAATGAATCTTGGAATTGACGAGAATCAAATACACGTGGAATTGTTGGTTGTTGTAATGAATAAACACCTGTTAATGGGTTAAAATCATTCCAAGACTCTAAACCATGAGTAACTGGAGCAATAACGTCCATTACTGATGCAGTTTCGTCTAATTTTTCAACTAAACCAACTTTAAGTCCAATGTTTTTGAAAGCGGATTCAATTTCTTTTGCATTTTTAGCATTGTAAATTGGATTTGTTTGGAAGTTTAATAAAACTCCAACTTGTCCAGCTTTAGCTTCAGCAACAAATTGATTAAATACAGCGTCGTTAGACTCTTTTAATAAAACAGCTTTATCAGAAACTGCAGCTGATCCTAACAATTGGTTAATTGCGTATGCAATTACATATGCTTCTTTCGAACCATCTGCCATAACAACCGCTTTAGAACCTTTAGCTTTTAATTCAGCAAGAATTGCTTTTGCTTCTTTAGATGAAGCAGAACCACTTGTTAATCCTTGATAAACTTCTGCCAATACTTTTTCAGTATCAGTTGGTTTTAAAGGATAACGTGTATCAGCATTAGCTCCTGTTAAAGATAGAACAGATTCTACTTGGATGTGACGCATCATGTTTGCTCCTGGTTTACGAGCAACACCATAATCACCTTCCATTCCACCACCATTATAATCACCTAAGAAATCTGCGTTGAAAGAAACAACTAATTCAGCATTCTTAAGATCGTAGAATGGGATTTCTCTTTTTCCGTAAACTTCTTGTGCTGCGTCTAATGCATTCGTAGAAGAAATTGCATCATAAACAACGTGTTGAGTTGTTGGATATTTTGTTGCAAACTCAGCAATCAACTTTTTAGTTGTTGGTGAAGGTAAAGATGAAGTTAAAATAACTACTTTTTTTCCTCCTACTGATGCTAATGCTTTTGTTACACGTGCATCAAGCTCTTTCCAAGATGTTGCTTTGAAGTTTTCACCTGCGTTTGTTAAAGGTGATTTTATTTTATCAGAATCGTATAATGATAATACAGATGCTTGAACACGTGCATTTGTAGAACCATAATATTTTGCGCCTTTGTTAGCATCAATTCTAATTGGACGACCTTCTCTTGTACGTACTAATACGTTCGCATAATCGTATCCATCAAAAATTGTAGATGCATAATAAGTAGGTACACCAGGCATAATATTTTCTGGTTTAACTACATAAGGAACAGATTTTACGATTGGAGCTTCACAGGCTGCTAAAGTAACAGCAGCTGTACTGAACCCTAAAATCTTCAAAAAGTCACGTCGTGAAGTTTGACTATTCTCCATGGCGTTATCATTCCCTAAGAAATTATCTACAGGAATTTCTTCTGCAAATTCGTTGGTAGTTAACTTTTCATTTAATGTATTGTCAGTTAACTCCTCAAAACTTTTCCAGTAATTTTTCTTCGAAGCCATTTATACTCCTCTCTTTTTTATATTAATAATGACATTTACCACACTCTAAACCTCCGATAGCATCAACTGTAATCTTAGTTGCGTCACCGTACTGTTTTTTCAGTTTTTCGTGTAGTTCTGCGTAATATTCTTTGTTATACTCGTTGTCCATATCTACCTCAGTAGTTCTGTGACACTCGATACACCATCCCATTGTGAAATCATTCGCCATTTTTACTTCGTTCATTTCATCAACACGTCCATGACATGCAAAACAAACTTGGTCTCCTGATCCAATGTTCAATTCTTTAGCATTTGGAATAGTTCCATCTTTAATTGCTTTCTTAATCGCTTTCTCTCCAGCTACAACGTGTTGTGCGTGGCTAAAGAATACGAAATCTGGCATATTGTGGATACGTACCCATTCGATTGGTTTTTGTGGACCATCGTATTTGTTCGTTTCTGGATTCCATCCAATCGCTTTATACATTTTTTGGATTTCTCCTGTATAGAAGTTCTTAACCGCCTCCTCATCAGCGAATTTACCAGAAGTGATTAATTCTTCTTCGAAGTAATCTCCTTTGTATTCTTTGATTGTTTTGTGACAGTTCATACATACGTTTGGTGAAGGAATTCCAGACACTTTACCGTATTTAGCAGAACTGTGACAGTACTGACAGTCGATACCTTGTACACCTGCGTGAACTTTGTGAGAGAAATAGATTGGTTGTTCTGGCTCGTAACCTTTATCAACACCAATTCCCATTAATCCCCAATACACGTTGTACAATGCAAAGAATGCTAATACTGCGATTAACACACCACCAACTTTTTGGTATTTTTGGAAGAAGTTTGCGAAAGAAAAAGCAGCTTTTTCTTCTTTAGAATCTAAATCATCAGTTGCAGTTGCTTTAACTAATGCATTAACGCGAACCAAAATCCACAATAATAATGCTGCTAATACAACAAATCCAACTGCGATAACTCCTGTTCCAGCACCGCCTCCGTTTCCGGCAGCAGCAGCTTTAGCAGCAGCAGCTTCTTTCTTTTTTGCAGCTTTTGCATCATCAAAAGCCTTTTTACCACCATCAGGATCGGCAGTATACGCTAGAATATTATCAATATCACCATCAGATAAGTTAGGAAAAGCTAACATTTCAGTGTTATTGTACTCAGCGAAAATTTTGTTTGCATACGCATCTCCAGACGCACGTAAAGCTTTGTTGTCCTTAATCCAAGAGTGTAACCACTCTTTTCCAAGTCCAGCTTCTTCTTGTACGCGTTTCTCAACATTACGTAATTCCGGCCCAATTAATTTACCATCAATCTGGTGACATGCAGTACAGTTGGCTTCGAATAATTCGTAACCTTTACCTGCATCTTGGGCATTTGCTAAGGAGAACGTCGATAGTATTATCGCGCAGCTCCATAAACGTATTCTTTTTAGAAATCTTGCCTTCATTTACTTAAATAATCTCAGTTCGTTGTTTCTTTTAACTCGTTTTTATTTGAACACTTAACTAACAGCAAAAATAGCTTCAATACTTAATAAAATCATAAAGTTTACATACTGAACTTTGTCATTGAGCTTAATTTAAAACGTTTCTAAATTAATTGTTAAAAAATATTGCTGTATAAATATTATCTATTTGATTTGATAGAAAAGATTTAGAACAAGAAAAATTGCTATTTAACATAATTTAAAAAATAATCATTATTGTTTTTATTATAATCTGCCAATCGATTTTACGAAACAACAATCAAATATTTGATTGTTAAAAAAAATTGGAACAATATTCGTTGTAAGAAAATAAAAGTCTATAAAATTTAATAACTTAATTGTAAAAAGTATATTTGCACAAATTAATTTCATCTTATGAAAAAATTTATCTTTTTATTCCTTATTACTTTTTCTTCTTGTGTTTTTGCTCAAGATAAAATTGATACTATTCAAATCATCAATAATGGTACATTGAATATGGAAATTGATAGTAGAATAAATAATGTATTAAAAGCAAAAGAAGATGCTGTTTGTAGTTATACCACTACTGTAAAGAAACCGACAGAGAAAAAACCAGTTATACAATCTAATGATCCTTGCGCAGGTACACCACAGGTTAATGGTTTCAAAATTCAGATTTATTATTCGAAAGATAGAAAAGATGCAGAGAAGGTAAGAAATGAATTTGCACGTTCTTATCCTGACTTATCATCGCAAACAGCTTATTTCTCACCAGACTATCGCGTTTTAGTTGGAGATTATTTTACAAGAGCATCTGCTTCGAGAGATATTCGTCGTTTGAAATCAAAATATAATAGTGCATTTTCTATTCCGTTCAAGGTTTTATGTAGAAAAGCGAAGTAATATTTTATAAAAAGGAAAATGTATCCTTATCACAACAAAATAAAACAGCGAATAAAGAATGGTGAATTAGTTTCGTTTGAGTTTGTAGAAAAATATAAAAATATTTCTCCATGTTTAGTTTTATATTTCAAAACAGAACCTTTTACACGACCTATTCGCGAGCATCGTTTTTCTGAATATAGACTATTACTAAAAATAGAAAACGATTAACTTTCTTTTGGAAGTTGAATTTATTCGAAAAAATAAAAAAAGCGTTATCAATTTTCTTGGTAACGCTTTTTTATATTTTAATGGTAATATTTAGTAGTTGATTCATGCTTTTGTTTTTAGTTGTTCAGAATTCTACCTCTGCCCTCAATTTCTAATTGGATAAGTATCGATGCTAAATTTGTTTGTACAAATCCCAAATTGCCTGCAACTAAAACTCCTTTTTCTCCTGTCGATATTTTTTCGATTCCGTAAACACTTGATTCATCTTCAGGGTTCGAATTTCCTTCGTAACGATAGATATAAATAATTCTAAAATCGTGCGGATGATCAATCAAATCACTTTCTAATAAATTAAAATCTTCTTGATATCCTTTTTCCGCAAGTTCACGTAGCGCAACACTTGACGTTTCATAATTAAATTGCCTTCTTTCAAACATAAAATTTATTTTATTTGGTTAATAATTATAAATCTAATTAATTAATAGACAGAAAGTTGTTAAACATTCGTTAAGTATTTGAGCGCATAAAAAAATTAACATACTTAATGATTTATTGTATTCAAAATAAGTTCTTATTTTTGACAAAAAGATACAATGATTTTAGAAAAATTAAACCAAAACGAAGCTAATTTTGCGGATGTTATCGCGCATATTGAAGAAAATTATACTTATACTGCTTCTGCTTTTGTAAATGGAAATCAGGAAAATGCTGTAGATCAAAATCAAGGAAGTGCTAAAGTTTTTGCGTTCGCAAAATTGAATAATTTTTCTGAAGATGATACATTAAAATTATTTGCCGAACATTATCAAGCGGTTTTAGATACGCCAGAAGGAACAGACCACAACAACATTCGTCAATTTATGAAGAACGGTTGGAATGGTGTCAAATTTGAAAACGAAGTGTTGAGAAAGAAATAATCTCGAAAAGAAAACGTCTTACATAATGTAAGACGTTTTTTGTTATTTAACTAAAAAGGCGCCATAAAACTAATCGTATAATGATCGATGGTTTCTCCATTCAAATCTTTCAATTCTAAAATAACTGGTACTTTATAAGATTTAAGTTCACTTTTTGGTATTTTAATATCGATTAAACCTTGTTTTAATTCACCTTCGTCTATCTTTATAAATTTATCAGGTTCTACCAATAACACCGTTTTTCCACCTTTAAAACCATTTACGTTCACCACCAATTTATAAGGCTTGTTCGTTTTATTCATCAAACTATATTGCATTGTATTGATGATATAATCTCCTTCTACGACATAATCTTTTCCTGGAACTTGTAGAAATTTCACTTCAACATCACTTCTATTCAACATAAAAATTGTCATAGCAGAAATCATTGCGACTAAAATGAGTGAAAAAACAATTGATCGTCCATTTATTCTAAATGGTTTTCCTTGTGCAATATTTTCTTCTGATGCATATTTTATTAAACCTGTAGGTAAATTAATTTTTACCATTATTTCATCACAAGCATCCATACATGCTGTACAGTTGATACATTCTAATTGAGAACCATTTCTGATGTCAATTCCTGTAGGACAAACCGCGATACATTGTCCACAGTCGATACAATCTCCTTTCCCAACAGCAACGCGATCTTCACCTTTTCTAAATTTACTTCGACCACTTTTTCCTTCTCCTCGAAGATAATCATAAGAGACCTGCATTGTTTTTTTATCAAGTAAAACCCCTTGCAAACGCCCATAAGGACAAACCAATGTACATACTTGTTCACGAAACCAAGCAAATACGAAATAAAATAATACACTAAAAATAAATAATCCTAAAAACTTTCCACCATGTTCAGTAGGACCTTCTTTATACATTTGTATCAAGACATCCATTCCTATTATATAAGAAAAAAGAATGTTTGTTGCTAAAAACGAAACAATATAAAAGACAAACCATTTACCTCCTCTTTTCAGAATTTTCTCTTCATTCCAATCTTGTTTATCTAATCGTATTTGTTTATTTCGATCTCCTTCTATCCAAAATTCTATTCTTCTAAATACTCCTTCTAAAAAAATAGTTTGAGGACAAACCCATCCACAGAAAAGCCGTCCATAAACAGAAGTAAAAAGTATGACGAAAACCACACTTACAATCATACCAAAAGCAAGCAAGAAAAAATCTGTTGTAAAAAATGGATAACCAAATAAGATAAAATTTGTATTAAAAACATCAAATTTAAAGATGGGGTTACCATTTGGTAGTTTTATAAAAGGAATAACAACTAATAGAATCAGCAATATAGAGTATACAACTGTCCTATAATTTGTAAATTTTCCCGATGGTTTCTTTGCATACACCCATTTTCGGGTTCCTGACTTTGTAAACGTCGCTACCTCAGTTCTAAATTTCTCATTTTCTGCAGCTAAATTATTCTCAAAATCAGTTTTGTTCAACTCGTTCATATTACTCTTGATATTAGTATACAAATTTACCACCAGAACACCTCTAGAATCTGGCACTATTTATGGTATTTATGGTAGTATTTACGGATTGATATAAATCATTAATTCATAAAGATTTACTAATATACATCTAAACTACCTACTTATGAAAAAATTATTAACCTTCTTTACTTTATTGATTACTGTTTTCACTTTTTCTCAAAACATCTACAATTCTAATAATGTAGATAAATTTGCTGTTTATCCAGATTGTAAAGATGAATCAGGTAGTTATTTAGAATGCTTTAAAAATAAACTTAACGAAGAGGTTTCTGATAAATTATCAAAAATGACATTGGATAAAATATTACGCGGATCTAGTGATTATTTTGCAAAATTGAATTTTGTTATTGACGAAAATGGATATTTTACCAATATAACGTCCCAAGGAAATGAAACATTAGCTCGAATTTCTACTCAAATCCTTTATAGAATAAATAGAGAACAAGAAGAAAAATCAACAAAAATAAAACCTGCTTTGGTTGATGGAAATCCTGTAAAAGTTTATTTTAATATTTCAGTTCATTATACCAACAAATAAAAGAATGTCAAAAGTTAAAAATAATATTGTTTTTTGAAGAAGGAAATCATTAACCTTTTAAAATCAACATATTTGCAAAAGGCGTGATTCTTTTATTATTAACTATTTTTAATCCTGCTTCTGAAATTGCCTTTTTCCATTGTTTTTCGCTTAGAAAATGAAATGCTCCAATATTAAAAAACAAAAAATTAGTCGAATCACGAAATTGTTCTGAAAGGACAATTATTCCATCTTTTTTCAAAATCCTTTTGGCTTCTTTAAAAAACAAAACTCTTTCTGTATGCTCCAAAACTTCATGAATAGCCGTAATTGCAAGAATTATATCTTGAGAATTATCTTCAAAAGGTAATTTATTCGTATGAATTATTTTTTCTTTTGGATTGGGTGGAAATACTTTTTTCGAAATTTTAATTCCACTTTCGTGCTCATGTCTATTTCCATAAATATCACAGACGGTCAAATTGATAGTCGGATATTTTTCTTCTAAATTTATAGACAAAGGATCAAAACTTGCGTGAATTAAAACGACATTCTCAACATTATTAAAATCAGCAATTTCTTTCAATTTATTTATCTCGTATAAATCTGATTTATCGTAAAGTATATAAGAAGCGAGAATTGATGCAATAATATTTAGCAATATCAATCCTCCCACAATATTAAATAGCATCTTGATAAATGTAGAAACTATAAAAAATGATAATACAAATAGAAGAATTGAAACAATTACTCCTAAAAGGATTTTTTTGTAATTGAATAGAATGACAAGTTTTGTTATTTTCATTAAGATTGATTAGGTATTCATAAATTTTAAATCAAGATAATGATGATTTATGTCTTCTGGATTTATGTAAAATATTGTTTCTTTTTGTTGAATAAACCATAATAAAATATTATCGTACTCCATTTCAATTTTTTGTTTATAATGAATTACGGCATTTTTTTGAGGATAAGGAATAATAAAAATTACATCTATATAATTAAAAGAATTTTGAACTAATTTAATATTTTTTAAATCGACTTTTAAAGCTATCTGACTACTTTTCCTTACAGAGGTTACTTGATTATCAATTTTAGGACTTTTATCCATATAATTGTTAATAACAACGTATAAAACAAAGGGCAAACATAAGATAACTCCTAATAAAGCAAAACCAGGATTCATTTCTAATTTTTGATGTTTTCCCCCAATTCCCACAGCAATAAACATAATACCTAAAAATAAAATGATTGATAGAAAGAAATAACCAATCCATCTTAGCACTTTATAAACAATAAACACATCTCTTGTCTCTGATTCTTCGATAGGTTCCTATGTATTCTATATCATCTTTATAGTCATTAACTGGTAGTTTTATAATTTTCATATTTCACCATTTTATAGGATAAGCTTTTGAATGATATACTTTAGAATCTCCTTCTCTTGTAGTAATTATCAATGAATCGCCAACAGCGTTTAATTCATCAAATATTTCTGGAAAATCTTTCTTGAATTGTTGATAATTAGTTAATTGAATAGTATCTTTAAAAATATTCCCTAATTCTTTTGAATAATTATATTTTTCTAGAATATTTTTTGCTTTTAGATTCGAAATATTTATTTTTCTATTTACCAATAATAATTTGATTTGATTATAATTATATTTTTTAGGTTTTAATGGTCTTAAATATTTAGTTTTGAAATCATCATTATATATAATATAATTTGTTGGATATATCAAAATATTATTATCATATTATCATATTTAAAATCAAATTCTAAAAATGTAGTTTCATTTAAATTACTCACTCTAATTTCTATAGGGATATTTAATCTAACACTATCTTTATATTCACCTTGAATATTACATGAAATTGTAATTTTTTGAATTGTGTTTTCTTGATTAAAAATAACTTCTTTATTAGGTATGCAACTAATTAACAAAAGTGTTGCAATAAAAAATTTATTCATATAAAAAATCATTAATTTGTAGGAAAAAATATTGTTTCTATCAAAGCTATATCATCTTGTATTGAATCATCATTTTGCCATTTCTAAAGAATTTACCAATCAATTCTAAACTTTTCAAATTTAAATTTTCTATCACCTTTTTTTGAATAATAAATAAGAAGAGTATCATTTTTTGAATTTAGTTTATTAAATAAATCTGGTTTAATAATTTTAAAATCTTTTATACCTCCAACAAATACAGTATCTCTAAAACGTTTTTGCTTTGATTCCATATTCATTTTTTTCAAAACTTGAGTTAATTCGTTATAAGATATATTGATATTTTTATATAATAATAAATCTAAATTATAATCAGAATCTTTTTCAAATCTAATTCCTGATGTAGGGAAAAATTCTTTATTTGCTTTAGTAAAAAAAGTATAATCTGTTAACAATCCTATAATTTTTTTGTTCTCAAAATACTGTATATCTGCAGATGAAATTTCTTTTTCAAACTCTAATTTTATATTCTTAGGTAAATATACTCTCACACTATCTTCATAATATGGATTAGATAAAAGAAATATTCTTTCATTTGAATAATCTTGATGATAATTTATTCTTGATTGATTAAATTTAGAACCACAGCAAATGAAAATTAATAAACTAAATACGAAATATATTATGATTTTTTTCATGATTAATAATTGGTAAATATTGTTTCTATTAAAATAATATCATCTTTTATTGAAGAATCAAATTCTTTTTTATATAGGATTGTAAATGGTTTGACATTATTAAATATTTTGATTTCTCCAGAATGAAATTTTTGACTTCTTATATTCTCTTCATTATACTCTGATTTTTGCAAATCTAGTATAGTTTTAAATTCTCCCATCATCAATTTATTATATGTTTCTTGAGTTATTTCTATGAAATCATAAATCTTTTCATCATCATTATTCTAAGTTAACTGGTATGGATAGTATATGTAATTCTTCTGGATTATCTAAATATTCATATTTAAATAATATTTCATCTTTTTTAAATACGTTCAATAATTGATATAATGCCTGATTATTGGTTATAGTAAAACGTTCTTTTTCTTTAATGGCAATATTATTATTAATTAAGTGCCTAAAATCTTTTGCTATCAATCGTGTAATATATATAATATCAAAGTTTATTGTATCATTTAAGTTAAGTTCATCTTCTCTAAATATACTACCACTTGTCCCAAAATTATTATTTGGATGTTTATGATAACTTACACTCTCCAATTTTAAGGTTTTATCACTTTTTAATACATATCTTTTTGGAAAAGTAATAGTAGTAAATAAACTATCTGTTTTTGGTTTTAAGCCTATTGTTTCAATTTTAATAGGATCTTGATTTTTTATTTCTTCTAAAGTATCTATTGATTGCCCTTTACAACTAATAAAGATTAATACCAGAAATAATACTATTTGTTTCATTATTCTAAATTAACAGGTATGGATTTTGCTATTATATTTTTCAAATCATTTTCATGATAATATCTAAATCTAATATCATCTTTTTTAAATTCAGTTAATAATTTATAAACTTCTGCTTTGTTTGATACTTTATATACTATATTTTTTTTGAATTTATTATTATTTTCTATGCTATTAAGCTGATTAGGATGAATTAATTTAAAATATTCAATATTAAATTGAATAGTATCTTTCAAATTGATATCATTTTTTAAATTAATAATTGCATTATTATTTTTATTATATATTAATTTATAATAATCTATACTTAATAATTTTAATTTTTTATTACTTTTTAATATATATTTTTTCGGCAGAACTATAATTACTGATAAACTATCTGTATTAGGTTTTTGTCCTAGTATTTCTATTGTAATAGGTTCTTCATTTTTGATTTCTTCTAATGTATCTACACTTTGCCCTTTACAACTAAAAAGAATTAAAATTAGAAATATTGCTATTTGTTTCATTATTCTAAGTTAACAGGAATTGACAATACTTGTAACTCTTTTGGATTATCTAAATATTCATATTTAAATAATATTTCATCATTTTTAAATTCACCTAAAATATTATGTAGTACTTTAGTGTTAATTATTTTATAATTTTCTTTATTTTTAAAAGATTTTTTACCGTTAAATTTTTAAATTCCTTAATAGATATAAGCTTATAATATCTAAAATTTATATCTACTGTATCGTTCAAATTAAGATATCTATCTCTTTCTATATATGCGTCATTATTTGGATTATAAATAGATTTATAGTACGAAATATGTATCAATTTCAATTTGTTTTTACTATTTAATAAATATCTTTTAGGTATAAAAATATTTACACCCAAACTATCTGTATTCACTTTCTGCCCTAACACTTCTATCGTAATAGGCTCTTCATTTTTGATTTCCTCTAAAGTGTCTACACTTTGTCCTTTACAACTAAAAAGAATTAATACCAGAAATAATACTATTTGTCTCATTATTCTAAGTTAACTGATATGGATTTTGCTATTGTATTATTTAAATCATTTTTATGATAATATCTAAATCTAATATCGTCTTTTTTATATCCTTCCAAAATGTTATAAATTTCGTTATTATCAATTACTTTATAAATTTCGTTATTTTTAAAATCAGTTTGATTCGTTATTTTTTTAAAATCTTCAATAGATATTAATTTATAATAAAAAAGATTAATATTAATACTGTCCTCTGGATTAATAATTTTATCATAAATTATATAACCTGTTTGATTATTATTATGAGGATGATTATAATAATTAATATCAATAAATTTTATTTTTTTACTACTTTTTAATAAATATGTTTTAGGTATAGTAAAGGATGTAAACAGACTATCTGTTTTAGGTTTTAATCCTATTACTTCTATCTTTATTAATTCTGAATTTTTTACTTCTTCTAATGTATCTACACTTTGCCCTTTACAACTAAAAAGAATTAAAATCAGGAGTAATGCTATTTGTTTCATTTTTCAGGTTGTATTATAATACTTTCTATTATAAAAATATCATCATTAATTAATTCATCTCTTTGTTTTCTTATGATTAGAGAATACTTTGTTTCGTTAATTTCTTGACCTTGAATTTTTTTTTCATAAATGGCATAGTCATCATTTATTCTAATTTTTTCTAAATCAATAATATTCTTTATTTCTCCTTTCAACAATTTATCAATAGTTATCTGCGGAACATCTTTTATAAACTCATAATCTTTATAATCTGTTTCTCTACCAAAATGCAACAAATTCCTTACTTGTGTTAGTCCACTTCTTTTGGCATTTTCTAGTTTTATTATTTTCAGTTCTTCGTACATATCGTCGAACTCTTTTACAATATCCATCGATATCCATTCTAGTACAGCAAAACCAAATGCCAAAGGAGCAGAAATAGGAATCATGCCTACAAAAGAAGAAAGGCTTGGTTTATTGAACTCTCCATTTTCACTGATTACAGGTATCATTTCTTTCATTTCTGTAAGCAATTGATAAGAGCCATAAACTAAATTAGCATTTCTTCCGTATTTCAAAACTTTATTGATAGAATTATATGAAATTATGCCTTTATAAGATTGATCAAGTTTTATTGTCTTTAAAGTTTCTTCTATGTAAACCATTTTGATTGGCTTTGTTGTTTTATAAAAATGTTCTACTTCATTGACTGTGAAATTTTTAAAATTATGTGCTCTTGTACTAAAGTCTATTCCTTCTGTAAATACTTGTTTCTTAAATAAATTAACTCCTTCTATTGAATTAAAAAATGTGGTTGTTTTTATTTTAACAGCTGCAAACTTTTTAAATGATATATCATCTTTATCAATTGCAAAAAGTATAAACTCGCCTAAATGATTAAATATTTCTGGAAAATTGTATTGATTTTCCACTGAAAATGGTTTTATAAACAAATTTTGTTCAGAACGTTTTACCTTCAGATAATCTCCAAAACTATTAGGTAAATGAACATTCTCTTGGTCATCGTAACCACATTTAAAATATAATTCCAAATCACCCCCTTCTTCATTAAAATACAATGTTTCTTCGTTAAACAAATTATTCAAACCCCAATCTAAAGAAATTTCTATATATCCTTTTCCTTCTTTATCCAACTGCATAGTTGTTATTTCATTGTTTCCTCGCATTATTCGGATATGATCGTCTGTAGAATAATTAGCTAATCCAAAAGTCAAAGGAATAGGAATAGAATAATCATGTTCATACAAGGCTATCATAATATTTTTTCCTTCAGGTTTTTCTATATTTTGTGTTTGTACATGAAAACGAACTACATTTAGTATTTTAGCTTCTTTAATAGGTTTATCCTCTTTATCTGTCCACCAACCTTTTACAAAATATTTATTTGGCGGTGGTGGATCTTTTGGAGTTCCAAAATTAGTACCTCCATCTGCTGTAAAGTAACTTCCGTTATTAGCATATGCAGAAAAATCATTTGTATAAACTTCCCATTTTTCGCATTCTATAGAGTTAGTTCCTTTAACAATTCGTGTAATTTTTCCTCCTGCCATAATTAATGCATTTTTGTTCCTTCACCTCCATTATTATCAAATGAACCCTGACTATGTATTTCATTTTTATTTTCAGAAATAATCTTTTTATCACTTGATTGGTCTAAAACTTCTTTTGATTTAGACGTTTTATTACCATTGGCAATTTCCATAATATTAGCAGCCATCAAACTATAATCTAAAATTGCATTATTAGTCATCATTCCTCCAGCAGTTGCTATATAATTTACACCTACACTATTTGTAAAATTCATGCCTATAGAATTCATTTGGTTAATCCCAACACTTGTATTCATATTCTCTTGAACATCGATATTAAAATTCTTACATTTTATATTAATCGTTTCAGGAGCGGTAATATTGATATTACTACCAATAGTATCGAGATGAATTTCATTACCTGATTTGTCAGTGATGATGATGCTTTCGTCTTCTGTAAAAACAATACGATGTCCACTTCTTGTCTGTATAGATTTCACACTATTATTCGCACCACCACCCAATCCAACTTTTCCATGAAACATACCGCCCATGACAAAAGGTCTGTCAGGATGATTGTGTACAAAGCCAACCATTACTTGATCGCCAACTTCTGGTATGGCAACATACCCACGGTTTTGTGTCACTTGATCTGTACCTCCAGCATCAGGCGACATCATGCGGATAAAATTTGTTGTATCATG
>NZ_DLJI01000059.1:0-32106 GCF_002484185.1 Empedobacter sp. UBA7620
TTTCCAACTGCTGCTTAAAATTCCGTAGTGCCGTATGCGAACAAATCGTTTCGGTAAAACATGCAAGCTAAAACGGCGGGCGAATTCTTCGTTTTTTAATGTGAGTTGCTTGGTTTCACTTCCGTCTCTATAATCTTTATAATTGATAGTAACTTCTTGATGGGTTACATTTGTAATGCGATGGTTGCTAATGGCTACCTTGTGGGTATATCTACCCAGATACTCAATCACTTGTTTTGGGCCGCCAAATGACCGTTTGGCATAAACAACCCAATGCTTTTCAAACAAACTTTCTAAGATGTGCCCCTCGGCAAGCTTTTCTTTGCGTAACAACGCTACATATTTGGCTCGAAAAACCTTACTTAATGCTTTTACTGCAAACAAGTATTTATCGGTTTTTATTTTTCGTCTCCACTTGCCATTATTATCAATTCCGCCGCCTGGAACAATGCAATGCAGATGCGGATGCAAACTTAAATTTTGGCCCCAGGTATGTAAAATAGCAATCATGCCCAATTGCAAACCTTCGGTTTTGCCAAATTGAGATAAACTAGCCCACACAGATTCAAACAACAAGCGATAAATAATTTGCGGATGTGAGATCGTTAAACCGTTAAGCGTATCGGGCAAAGTAAAAACCAAATGATAATACGAACAAGGCAACAAATCTTGCGCGCGTGCCTGTATCCATTCTTCGCGTTTGTGTCCCTGACATTTTGGACAATGCCGATTGCGGCAGCTGTTGTAACTAATACTGATGTTTCCGCAAGCATCGCAAGCATCTACATGACCGCCCAACGCTGAAGTTCTGCACAACGTTAATGCCCTTAACGTTTTCTCTTGATGAACGGTAAAGTTTTGGTTGGATAAATCTACTTTTTGCAATACATGGGCTACTTCCCACTGCGGCTGCATAAAGCAAAAACGGTATCAAGTGGACTGTGTACTTTTTGTTGCTCCAATTGGCAAACATGTAAATATTCCATAGTGGTCTCCACCCGTTCATGCCCCATCAATTTCTGAACTTGAAGGATATTTACGCCATCTTCTAATAAATGCGTGGCATAGCTATGGCGCAAAGTATGCGTGTGCACATCTTTTAAAATACCTGCTTTTTTACTGATAGATTGAACTGCCCATTGAACACCGCGTTGACTGTAACGAGAATCAAAACCCTTGGCATCTTTCGTGTTTCCTGTAAATAAAAAAGTAGTGGGATGTTCGGCTGAAATATATCTTTTTATTCCCCGTATCAAATGATCAGATAAAGGAACATATCGATCTTTTTTTCCTTTACTTTGAACGATATGAAGTTGTTTTCGATCGAAATCTAAATGCTTTAATTCTATGTTCCGAACTTCCATACAGCGTAAACCACAGCCGTAAATCAAGCCAATTAAAACACGATGTTTTAGCAGTTCTGCACTTTGAAGCATCTTCCAAATCTCTTCTCGACTTAAAACAACAGGAAGCTTTTTCTCTTTTGGAATCGATGGTAAATGAAGATAATCGTAAGGAAGATTCTCTGTTTTTAAAAGAAATCGAAGTCCGTAAACCGTATGTTTAAAGTATGATTGCGAAGGACTTAAAGAACGTTGCTGCAGTTCAAATAAGTAATCTTTAACCTGCTCGGGATGTAATTCCGTAGGAAGAATTCCAAAATGCAACGCCATTGCCGCCACATGCCGAGAATAATTCTCGAAAGTACGCTGGCTTCTGCCTAAAATGGAAATATTTCGCTGAAAACGTTGCAGAAGTTCAGAAAAACCCGTAATTTCACTACAAGCGCGATTAATGTATTTGTTCGCTCTTAATTCCTCCGGAGATTTTTTTTAGTTACCATAGTATCAATTGTTTAATATTAATATACTAAGGTACGAAATCATCGCAGCGAAAGCTACTGGAGGTTTAGTTCAACATTGGTAACTGTTGCACAACTCTAATTTTAAATATCATAAATAACAACCTCTCTAGAAGAAATTTTAGGAAGTTTTTTTTGTTTTTGTGGGAGACCGTAGTTTATTGTTAAAAGCTTAATTGAATATTTAGTAGTAATTTTATAGAACTAAACTATATTTTACTTCGTGTAGAATCGTAATCAAAGAGATAATATCTATAAATAGCAAAATATGAATGTACAAGAGTTTCTTGTATTTTTTAGAAAAGAAATACCCCATTTGCAAAGTACTGAGAGTGCATTTGATGATTATCAAAAAAAGCATTTAATATTTCATGAACTAACATCTAATTTTCATGACAAGACAAAACAATCATATTTTGAACAAACTAATCAATTGATTGACAAGAATGATTTTCATAAATACTATGGAATAGGAACTTTATCAGAATTTGCCTATTTGGGATTATTCGAGGAGAAAGATGAAGTGGAATTTTCTAATCTCATTAGAAAATTAACAAACAAACTTGACATCGCTGAAAATGAATCTGAAATTAAGGAAATATTGGACTTTATTTATAGCTTGACTGATTTTATATTACACGAATATTATCCAGAAGAAGGAGGTGAATTACGAAGATCAATCATAGAACTGAAAATAAAAATATTAGAAATTGAAAAGTATGATCATGAGAAAATAGGAGAACTTATAATACGTTTCTTAGACTTAATGATATAAAATAACATATTTGTAAAATTCTATAGTAAATAATACTGACTTTCGTTTTGTTTGAAGGACTAGAGATGTATTGAAAAAACTATTGAAGACAAAAAACAATAGATATATAATCTTGCTAAGTATTTATAAGTGAGTTTTTTATTTTACACAATAAGGTGTAAAATGTAGTTTTGTTTGTATATTTGAATTTAATTTTACGAAACTTTATTTCACTTCGTAAAAAAAATATGTTACCTACAAGCTTTAATCAAACGACTGTAACAAAATGAAAATTATGAAAAACATACTTTTAATTTTTATCTCTTCTACTCTGCTGTTTTCTTGTACAACTATTCAGAAAAGTCAAAAACATCATAATACAATAAATGATGTACTAACCGAAAATTTAGAATTAGCATACCAAAAAGATGAAATTAAAGGATTTTCTGTTTCTATCGTGAACGATAAAGGATTGATTTACGATAAAGGGCTCGGATTTGCAGATATAGAACAAAACAAACCATATACATCCAATACAATTCAAAATATAGCTTCGATATCCAAAACACTTATAGGAATTTCATTACTCAAAGCTCAAGAATTGGGAAAACTAAATCTTAACGACCCAATTAATAAATATTTACCATTTAAGATTATCAACCCAAATCATCCCCAAGTTCCTATTTTAATTAAGCATTTAGCTTATCATACTTCTTCCATTACCGACCTTGATGAAATTTATGCAAAATCTTATGTTTTAACCAAAGACAAACATGACGAAAATGAAGGAGTTTACAGTTATTTCAACAAACCAGAAACAAATATTGAATTACGTGAATTCATCGAAAATAGTTTAACGGAAAACGGAAAATGGTATCAAAAGAATTCATTTTTAAACTCAAAACCTGGCGAGAATCGTGAATATTCCAATATTGCAGCTGCTCTTTGCGCTTTGGTTATAGAATCTGCAACTAAACAAGATTACCGTACGTTTACACAAAACTACATTCTGAAACCATTGAAAATGAATAATTCTGGTTGGACATCAGTAGATATTGACCCAACAAAGCGCTCAAGGTTATTTGCATATAAAGAAAAAATGATTGCCGAATATTCACTTATAACATATGCAGATGGAGGATTTCTTACATCAAGTAATGATTTAGGATTATTTTTATCCGAATTAATAAATGGATACGAAAGGAATGGGAAATTATTAAACAAAGAAAGTTATAGAAAACTTTTTGAAAAACAGAAGTTTATAGAAAATGGGAAAACGGAAAATTATGGAGTTTTCATAGAGTTTCGTGATGATTTTTTAAAAATTGAAAATGATCTGATTGGTCATAATGGTTCTGATCCAGGAGTCTTCACAGCAATGTATTTTAATCCAATAACCAAGATAGGCAAAATAGTTCTGGTAAATACTGACACTGATTTTACCGATAATGTATGGCCCGAAATAGAGGAAATATGGAAATCTTTATCAGATTATGAAAACACAATTAGTAAATAAAAGCCTGAAGAAACAAGGGGAATTGTTGCACAACTCCTATTTTAGGTACAAAAACACAAAATAGTATAAATAACAACCTCTTTAAAAGCGATTTTAGGGAGATTTTGTATTTTGCACAACAAAGTGTACCATGTAGTTTTGTTTGTATATTTGAGTTTAATTTTTAAGCTGTGTGAAAACAGCTAAAAACCTGTTTAATAAACAATTGAACTTCCACTCTATTTAATTCTCCAAAAGCTGTTTGCTTTTGTATTTTTTATTAAATTTACAAAAAGGATCACAGCTTTGCTCTTTTTGATATGAATTGAACTATCGCTCAATTCAAGCCCGTACTATCGCCAAGCCGCGGCTGTAACCCATTCCAAACTCACGCCACAAAAAAACGTACTCAAAATTGAACCCAAAACTAAAAAGCTATCTCACAATTTTAATATTCTTAATTATAGGAATGTTGGTAATGGGCATTGCCCAACTTTTCAAAACTCCTGATTGGTTAAATTCGGCTTTTATAGTTTTAGCTTTGTTCGTGCTTGTAAATATTACGACCACAAAAATCTTCAATCTAAATACCGAAATCAAAAATTTTTGGTGTTTAAGAAAAATTTATTTCCTTCCTATTGGAATTATAGCAGGTGGAATCATTGCAGTCTGTCCGATTTTGGCAGGGATTTTAACAGGAGCAACAACTTTCAGCGAACTTAAATTAGAAACGACATTTACGGTAACTTCTATTTTTGTAACCTTGGCAATCGTAGCTTGGGAAGAACTTTGGTTTCGGGGAATCTTTCTTAATTACTGTAATCGCCATTTATCGGCAATAAATATTTCTATAACTATTGGATTACTATTTATGTTGGTTCACTTACTCAATCCCGAAATCAATATGATAAAAACGGGTCCGACTTTATTTTTCGCAGGAGCTTTTTTAACGATTGTGTATTTCTATTTCAGAACAATTTGGCTTCCTATCGGACTTCATTTTGGAAACAATTATTTCACAATTCAAAGTAATCTTAACGAACACTGGATTTATGGGAGCGAAGGATATTTGGGAGCGATAATACTCGCAATTTTATTCCTAACATTTGTAAAACTCACGCTAACTAAAACAAATGAAACATATTCAACTAATCGAAACGATACTTTATGTAAACGAACAAAAAGCAAGTGATAATTTTTATACAAAATTATTTCGACAAAATACTAATTTGAACGTTCCAGGAATGACAGAATTTAAACTTGCCGAAAATCGTAAATTAGATTTAATGCCTAACAAAGGAATTGTAAAAAAACTTTCGGACACCACACCACACCCAGACCAAGGAAACGAAATACCAAGATGCGAACTTTACTTTTATGTTGAAAACATCGAACTCGAATTTGACAACGCAACAAAAATTGGAGCAAAACTAATAAGCGAAATTGAACACCGAGATTGGGGCAACAGAGTTTGCTATTTTTCAGACATTGACGGACACATAATAGCATTTGCCGAAAAACTAAACAAGAAATAAGTTGAAAACATTCGGGCTACAGCTAGCATAGGTAACTGTTGCACAACTCCTATTTTAGGTACAAAAACACAAAATAGTATAAATAGTAACCTCTATAAAAGCGATTTTAGGGAGGTTTTAGTTTTATACAATAAGATATACCTCTGATTTGTATGTATTTTTTTTGAAGGACAAAATAGCCTATTTATTCTGGATTTGTAAATAAAGTAAAAGATATTAAGTAATTAAAGTTAGAAAATCAATCGTTTGATAAAAATAACCCTCAAATTCTATTTAAAATGAATTTGAGGGTTATTAGTTAGATATATTAAAATTGAAATAAAATAAAACTTATGCTTTTTTCTTTTTCTTCCTTCTTCCCCACCAAATTATAAAACCTGTGACAGGTAAAGTTGCACAAATTAAACTTACTATAAAGGCCAATATTTTTGTAGGTAATCCTAAAATTGATCCGACATGTATATCATAATTTGCACCAACAACTTTTTCTCCAAAATTCTTATCTTTCGGATCATGTGTATGCAATAATTTACCTGAATTTTCATCAAAAATTAAGCTACTACTGCTATAATAAACTTGTTTTTTGTGTGCAACATAAACTTCAAAATTTGGATGTTCGTGATCGTCCATATGTTCATGTCCTAAATCAATAGAAAAACCATACGAGTTAGGATAGTTGGTTTTTACAGTTTCAATAATCTTATCGAGTGTAGACTCTTGTCTTAATTCTATTGGCGCAGTTGTTTTGATATGAGAAAAATCTGGATATGCAGTATTACCTCCTGAAAAAATCACATAAATAGTTGCTTGAACAATAAAAAATGCATAAAATAACCCTGTTATAGAAAAGATTAATGCAAAAATTGAAGAATAAAATCCTAATATATTATGAAGATCATAATTTTTACGTTTCCAATTTTTTATGTCTTTCCATCTGAACCAGAAGCGTTGTTTTTTAGCCGCTTTATTTTTTGGCCACCATAATACAATACCGCTGATTAACATAAAAATAAAGATAATAACAGGAATTCCTACCACGTAACTTCCCCAGCTCTGTTTTAATAAGAAACTCCAATGTATCATTTTTACAATATTGAAGAATCCATTTTTTTCGTCATAAACTCTTAAAACTTTCCCTGTATATGGATTTACATAAGCTTGTTTATAGATAGGAAATTCATCAAAATAATTCCAAGCATTTACATCATGTTCATACCAATAAAACATATACGACATGTTTTTATCCAGAGGTATATTCACCCAATGAATAGAATATTTTTCTTTGGTTTGCTCGTCAACTAATTTTTCTAATTGACGAATAGGAATTACATTTTTATGCTCAATATCTTTTTCTTGATGATAGATAACATCCTTACGAGCTATGTTTTCGAATTCATCTTTAAAAACATATAACGCTCCAGTTATTGAAACAATAAAAATTATTAATCCAATAATTAACCCAAACCAGAGATGAAGTTTTCCAAATATTTTTTTCAGTTTACCTCCTTTTTTTGATGATTTTTGCTTGGAAGCCATTTCGATTAAAATTTGAATGTAAGACTTCCCGAAACATTTACTAACTGTTGTGGATTAGCTGTTGTATAACCAATCCAATAATGCTCGTTTGTCAGATTATCTACTTTTACACCTACTCTAAATTTCTTCGCATCATAGAATGCATTTGCATTTACGATAAAATATTCAGGTAAATAGAATGTACTATTCACTTGATTTTTGCTTGCATAATTACCTCCTATTCCGAAACCAAATCCTTTGATAGCACCATCTAAGAATTGATAACTTGCATTAAAATTCGCTAACCATTCAGATCCTGCAGTTGTTGGTCTTGTTCCAACCAACGATTCATTTGTAGGATTTTCTGTAACTTTCGCATTATTATAGGCCAAACCACCTACGAACGAAAATCCTTTTACCAAATATGCATTAACCTCTAATTCAACCCCTTCACTTTTCACTTTTCCTGATTGAGATTGAACAGATTGAAAAGTATCAGTATATTCTCCTGTATATAACAAAGAATTTTTGACATTGATAGTATAATAACTTAAAGTCGCATTAATCTTATTGTTAAAAATATTCATTTTTAAACCTCCTTCAAATTGGTTTGCTTTTTCAGGATCAGACAATGCAACATTATTTTGTTTGTCTATTGTATAATATCCATTGCTTTTGAAACTATTTTGGTAATTACCAAAAACCGAGAATTTACTTGGAACAAATTCATATACAAATCCAAGCTTTGGAGACCAAGCTGCTTGAGAATATGCTTTTGTAACATTACTATATAATAATCCTTCTTTAGAATCATTGTTCTCGTAACGAACAGAAGCCAAAATATTTAATCCCTCTACTGGCGTAAAAACATTTGAAATGTATCCACTATACGTATTTAATTCACCAATAACTGGATATTCACCAACCGAATTTGAAGTATTATAAAAATCTTGTAAAGTATGATTATTCATGTTAGAATAATTTCCATTTTTAAACGGAACCCAATCAAAGTCACCAGAAATAAATAGCTGATTATCTTTCGTTTGCATATAATCTAAACCAATAACCGTTCTATTTCTCATTTTACCAAATGTATAATCGAAATTAAAATTTTGTTGAATTTGAAAAGTTGTTTTTTTACTGTCTCTTGTTGATTGATCAGCACGCATAACGCCTAATTCTGTATCTAATGGGTTTTTAGTATATGTACTTTCTGGAGCTACATAAAAATATGGGCTAAATCCATTCGATTGAGAATAAGCAGTACTAATATTTGTAGATGATTTTATATGATCATCAATTATATAATTTACTTGACCAAATATATTTCTAACCTTTGATTTTGCTTTAAGACCATCACCAACATAAGATTGTTTATAATCTAATCCTAAAACTCGTTCTACATCATTCATATTATTAATCCCTAAAGAAGGATTACCAGCTAAGTAAAAAAACATTTGCTCTGCCATTGCATTATTTTCGTACATCTCAAAATCAACATTAATATCTAATCGATCATTTGGTTTGTATCGCAATGAAGGCGCAAAAGCAAAATATTCATTTCCACTATTTTTTTTCTGAAAAGTACCAGAATTTGTATAAGCAGTATTAATTCTGAATAATAATTTATTATCATTTGTAATCGGAGCATTTACATCTGCAGAAGTTCGATAATAATTATAACTTCCACCTGCAATACTCACAGATCCATCAAAATTCTCATGCGGTTTTTTTGTAATTCTATTTACAACTCCACCATACGAAGTAACATTACTACCAAACATCGTAGCGGAAGGTCCTTTCAAAACTTCCAATCTTTCCAAATTTACAGCATCAATAGTTGTAGAAACAGGTGCTACCAAACCGTTACGTAAAGAGTTATTGGAAACAAAACCTCTTAAAGTTACATAAGCTCCTCCATCACCAGAACGTCCAGTAGAATTCCACATTTTTTGTAAACCTGTTACATTACGATAAGCATCGTCAACTGTAAAAATGACCTGATGTTCTAAAACTGATTTATCAATACTCGAAAAAACTTGTGGATTTTCAATGAATTTCAACGGCATTTTATTTGAAGTATCGGTATCCTTTTTAATAAATGTATTGATAATTACTTCGCCTAAAGTATTGGTCTGTATTGAATCCTTTTCTTGTGCAAAGGAAATAGATGCATATAATAATGAAAGTACTATTGTTACTTTTTTCATTTTAAAAAATTTTAACAAAGCTATTTCATTATTCTTATTTATTCTAAATAAATTTTATAGTTTTTTCTTATTTTAAATCCTCCAATAATTAAGTTTTATTTATTATATTTTGATACCAACCCATAATTAGTAAAACAATATTTTTAATGAATAAAACTTCAAAATATGTTAAAATCAAAAATACGTTAGCTAAAATGATCAAAAAATAATTCAAGAAAATGAAATATTACCTGAAGTGAAATTAAAAAATGGTAATGTAGTTCAGACTGGTCCTGTAGCAACTATGCTTCATAATATAGATTTGTATAATAAAAATGAAAAAATATCAGATTTCGAGAGAAAAATATCATTAAAGCAAAAAGTCCTGTACAATTTAAACTTACCAAAGGAAATTAGGATACAGAATTGCAAATCAAAGGAACTTATAAGAATGCAACTATCAAACCTAAATTGAAAAAAGAGTATATTTTTGAAATTAAGGAAAACCCCAATCAATAACCATCGCACAACATCGGTAACTGTTTCACAACTCCAATTTTAGGTACAAAAACACAAAATAGAATAAATAATAACCTTTTTAAAAGCGATTTTAGGGAGGTTGTTAATTTTATACAATAAGGTATACAATCTAATTTTGTTTGTATATTTGAGTTTAATTTTACGAAAATAGTGTTGGCTGTAATTATTCCATGACTTTATAAAAAAATTATGATAAAAAAAATCACCTTAATTATAACTTTAATATCATTAAACTCTTGTGCTACGAATAATAGTATATCTCCAATAATTGGAACTTGGGAAGCTGATTTTGATGGTTGTATTGAAACTTGGATTATTGATAATAAAGGTAATAGAATATCAATATCTGGAGAAGAGGAAACAAATAATAAATTTATTATTAAAAAATTAGAAGAGAACATTTATAAAATGACTGATACAAGGCTTAGGACAAACTCTAAACCTGACTGTAGTGGAGAAATTGTTGATATACCGATTGGAAATGTTACAAACGGTATAATTAAATTTCAAGGAAATGACAGATTTATATTATGTAATACTGAAGAATGTCTTGAAAATTCACCTTTTATAAAAAAATAATAATATAACTCAGCCAACATTGGTAGCTATTTCACATTTCCAATTTTAAATACAAAAACACAAAATAATATAAATAATAACCTCTATAGAAATATTTTAAGGAGATTTATTGTTGAACTGTACAACAACTGGTTTAGTTGAATGGCGGTTGAAGGGAGAATTGAACTTCTACTCTATTTAATTCACCAAAAGCTCTTTGCTTTGGTTCTGAATTCATGAACTTTAGTTCTTCGAATTCCTGCCTTTGCAAAGTTTTTTTAGTAGAAATGCTTGATAAAAAACTAACTATAATAATATAAAATTAATGAAACACTTTAGTATCTTTTTGATTCTATTCTTATTGCCATATCAAATTATTTTAGCTCAAAAACAAAACATTACAGCCGTTAAGTTTGATAAAGAAAATATTTTCCTAAATAATCAAATAGCATTTAATTATCAAAAGAATGGAAATAATTTCTACATCTACAACTTAAAAAATGTTGAAATAATTAAAGGAGAAATCCAACCTTTAGGAAACGGTAAGTTTACAAATAAAGTTACTTTTATACTCCAAGAAAAACAATTTAAAAGTAGTAAAATTGTAGGGAGAAATCAATTAATCTTTGCCCTCACTGAAAATAATGTTATTAAAAAAGATTTTTCTATAGATGAGGAAAAGCTTACTGTTTTTTTAAATAAATTGAATGAAGTAGAATAAAACATTTCTGAAAACATAGCTAACTGTTACATAAATAGACATTTCAGATAAAAAATAAACTGTAAAACCTCGCTAAGTTTTTTTAAGCTAGGTTTTTGTTTTTACAAGAAATCGTAATTTATTGTAAAATAGTTGTTGTATGTTTGGAATAATAATACGGAAGATAGATATAGGTGTTTTTTACAAAACTAAAACTATAGTAGTTTCGTAAAAAAGCAATGTTAGCTGCAAGCGTAAATCGAACATACTTGACAAAATGATATCAACTAAAAATATTAATTCACTCCCTGATCCAAGAAAACTAAAGTCAATTTGCAAAGCAATCTCTGTCTTAGATGCTATTCTTTCGCAAGAATGGGAATATCGTTACTATTCGTATAATGACAAGTGGTCAGAAAATGAAGAATTTTTCGAAATGAGAAATGGTGAAGGAGACCAAATGCTAATTTTATTTGTGCAAGAAGGTTGTGTAATAAATGGGTTTGCTCACGAGCTCTATGATTTCGAAGAAAAACTTCCTGCAAAAGAAAAATTAACTCAGGAAATGCCTGAAATATTTAATGAGTTTATATTTGGAGAACCTGTACAATCAATTGGATCAACATTCTGCATTTGGACTACAAAACAAAATAAATGGAAAATCGGAAAACTTGAACATTTTCAAGATGGATCTGATGAATTTTTAGAAATTTTTGATGGTAATCCACAAACTTACATTGATTGGGCTACTGAATATTTTGAAGAAAGTTTTATAGAAACTGGAATCCCATTAAAAACCGTAACAGAAATATATAACGGGAAAACCTTAACAAAAGAAATGGTTTTAACAATCGTAGAGGAACTTGAAGATTGGAAACAACTTGAAAAGGACCTGAAAGAAATAGGATATTCATATGACCTAAAATAACTAAAACGCCTGCAGGTAACATTGGCATGGTAAAATGTATGGTTAAATAGAAATTGGCAATATTTAATTAAAACCAAAAAACTACAAAAAGCCAGGATATAAGATGGACTAATAATCCCTAACATTAAACGTATTGTCAGTTGTTTTGCCTCAATCCTCCATTTTTATATAACCTTCGCCATAATTATCAAAAAATAATTTACGATAAGTAGAACCTATTGCAATCGCAACATCATCGATGTACAAAGTGTTATAATCAAAAGAAGTGATGTGATTCTTATTCACAATATAGGATTTGCTCACTCTATAAAAGCTTGTGTTTGGAAGCTTTGTATGCATCGTTTTCAGATTCATAGCGGTTATCAACTTTTGTTTGTCCGTATAAATGATGACATAATCTTTCAAAGCTTCGATATGTGTAATATCCTCAAAGTTTAGTTTATGAAATCTTCGGTCTGCTTTGATAAACATAAATTGAGCTGAATTAGATTCAATTGTTGATTTTATGGTATTATCTGATAATAATTGATGCAATAATTCTGCTTTATTAATTGCTTTTTTTAGCCGTTCTTGCGAAATAGGTTTCAATAAATAATCTATCGCATCTAACTCGTAGCCATCAATCGCAAACTGTGGATAAGCCGTCGTAAAAATAAATAATGTATTCGTAGACAATTGTTTTGCGAGTTCCAGACCATTTATGGTTGGCATTTCAATATCCAAAAAAACTAAATCGACGTGATTGTTCTTAGTAAAATCAAGCGCTTTGATTGTATTACCAAAACTTCCAATAATTTCAACGGATTCAAAACTAGTAAGTTCCTCCGATAATTCCTCACGTGCAAGAGGTTCATCATCAATTATAATACATTTCATAAAGGTAGATTTAAGTTAACAACAAATTCTTTTTCATTCTTTTTTAGCTTCAACTCATAGCTCTTGCCATATAAAAGTTCTAATCTTCTTTTGATATTCGTAAGACCAATTCCTTTATTTTTTGTGCCAGAAATTTTAAAATCTGGACAGATAGAATTGCTACATTCAAAATGCAACATAAGATTTATTATGCTAAAATTGATATTAATATAAGACGCATTATCATTAACATCGACACTATGTTTAACCGCATTTTCGATAAAAACAGTGAATAAATTTGATGGTATTAAACGTTGATTAAGTGACTCATAATCAATGTTATTGTTGATTTTTATCGTAAAATCGTCCCGTCTTTTTTGCTCTAATTCCAAATAATTGGTAAGAAATAAAATCTCTTGACACAAATTGTTTTTATTGTTTCGATTTTCATACAACTGAAAACGCAGAAATTCAGACAACTTCACAACTGTATTCACAGCTTCTTCGGGATTTTTTCTGATAAGTGCTTTTACGCTATTCAAATTATTAAATAAAAAATGGGGATTAATTTGATTTTTTAATTCAGATAATTCCATTTCATACGTTAGTTTTTCTAATTCAATAATTTTTTCTTTGTCAATAATCCAATTCTGCGCTAATCTTGTTGTTGTTGTAATCATGATAAAACTAATCGAAGTAAAAATTCCATAAATTGGCTGTAACATAAAAAACTCACCTTTTGGAGTATTTAAATGTAAGATATATCGATTCGTTAAAAGTACAATACTTAGGGTTACAATAACTAGACAGATTAAAAGCGAAAAATAGGTCAAATATTTTCTCTCCAAAAATTTAGGAACTAAATAATAGGTGTTGATGTAAAACATGATGACAAAAAAAGTGTACACGCTAACAAACCAATAGATACGGTCTTCTTTGGGGAATCTTAAATAAAATCCAGAGCAATATAAGAAAATGAAGAAAAATAGTAAAAAAATGATTTGTCTAACTAATTTCAATTTCTTGTTCAATAAAAAAGCTATAATTTTCTCCTCCATTTTGATTTATTTAGAGATAATAATTACTCAAAATATTTAGATTGCTAAATTACTTCTTTATAAAAGACATTATATTTTTTTATACAAAATGATTCTGTTTTTATACAAAAACCCGCAATCCTTAGGTTTTGTATAAAATATACATTGGTTCGTATAAAATTGAATTTGGGACTGATTTTTTTGCTTTTTATTTACGTCGAAAAATTAGTAATATGTCGCAAGCAAAAGTATTAGAATTATATAATCTTATAGACGAAACTTCGTTATCAGAAGAACAACTTGAATGTAAAATTATTCAAATAGTTGACCTTATTCGGTTTATAGAAATCTACAATGATTCAATTTTGATCAAAGATTTTTTGAAATACAATTGTAGCATTATTTCACATGAAAACAAATCAATCGGAATTGTGTTTTGTGAGCAACTCGAAGAAATTGAATCGCTTATCGCCACACAAAAACTTTTGATGATAAAGGAAAAAGAATTTCTGAATGAATTATGGATTGTTTTTGTTAAAGATTCTCAACAACCAATTAATATTGAAAGTATTAGCAATGATCATAAATTCAATCTTTTTGACAAAATTTTTAATTTCAATTTTTATAAACAAACAATTTTTCAAGCCAGATAATAGCCATGAAATTAATTAAAACGTCAACAATATTATTTTGTCTTCTAACAAATGTTACCAATGTATATGCGCAAGACAATAAGGAAATAAAAGAACAAGATAGTATTTCCAAAAAAGCCTATATGTATTTGACGCAACAATTTTCTGTTGCAAGACCATTGAATATAGAATACACTTACGCCACGCCAACTAAATTTACTTCGAAAATTGATGGAAATAAAAATGATGGAAATCGAATTAATCATTATTCGCAACTGAATATCAGTACAAATATCAATATTTTGAAAAAAAAGAATTGGATTCTTAGTACGACTCTTGGTTATAAGAATACCAATATGGATATAGAATTTGATAAATCAACGTTTCAAGAAACAAAAAATGTAGATATTAATGCACATTATCATTACGAATCCCTGAATTTGGCTTATAGTACAAAACTTTTTAACAAGCCTACTTTTCTAAGTTCTAGTCTTATTTTTGATGGTAGTGATAAATATTTTGGTCGGGTAAAAGGACTTGTAACAGGAAATATTTTATTAAAATCTACAGATCGAACTAAAATATTAGTAGGATTAGGCTTGAACATTGATGAAAGTACTAAAACACCTGTAATTCCAATGTTTACCTTACAACATAGATTTAATAATGACTTTTTTGCAGATATTATTTTACCAAAGCAAATTCTTTTCAGAATGCATCCTTTCAAAAATTCTCGATTATCAATAGGAACTGAATTGGAAGCTAACACGTTTTATTTATATCATTTGAATCCTAATAATTTATCTGAAAAATACGAATACAGACAAGTCGATTTAAATAATGGATTGAAGTACGAATATTTATTAAAACACAATTTTATTATCACCGCTAAAACAGGAGTAAAAACGCTAATTACAAATGGTTTATTTAATAAAAAAGACACATTTGATGACAAGATTTTCTCTTCGACACAAGATCCTTCGTTTTATTTTAATCTAGGTATTTCTTATAATCCTTTTGTGAAAAAGCGAAAATAAGCTCATATAATTTGTAATAACTTCGTTTATTTTGATTAAAAAAATTAAATTTAATAATTTTAAAGATTCTATAGTTAAAAGAAAACTTAACACAGACTCTAATGAATTTAATCATTCAAAATTATTTAGAGAATATAAAAGCAATCTGCCCAAAGCTGACAGATGAAGCATTGATTTTATTATCAAGCAAAATTGAAATCTTAGAACTTCATCCCAAAGAAAATTTTATTGAAGCAGATGTGTTACAAAAATCTATTGGTTATATTTATTCTGGCTTGCTTCGTGCATTTTATATCAACGAAAAGGGAGAAGATATTACGGTAAATTTCATTGATGAAAAAAAACTTGTGGTTCACCTTGATGCACTGAACAAAAAAAAACCAAGCAAGTTTAGTTTTCAGGCTATAGAACCTTCTATTATTTTAAATATTCCCATCGATCATCTTGAATATTGTACAGAAAAATATCCTCTTTTTGAAAAATATTTGAGAATAATGCTTGAACAAATTTATTCCAGAATGTTTAATCGTCTTGAAGCCTTATTGGATGAAAATGCGGAAGAAAGATACCTGAATTTTGTTGAAGAATTTCCTACAATGTACAACAGAGTAACCATCTCCCATCTATGTACATATCTTGGAATAACACGACAATCTCTAACACGAATTCGGAAAAATATTAACGAAGGAAAATGACACATATGCGTCAATAAAAAAGATTGTTAGTAATGTAATTTTGAATAAAAATACTATTATGCAATCAAAAATCAGTAAAAATATTTGGTCTTCACCCAAAAAAATGGGTCTAAGAGATAATAGACTAATTGCAAGAAAAGTGCATCAAAACCTAGGAGATTCGCTTTTCAAAACTCAAACTTCGGCTAAATGGACAGATATTACCAAACATCTTAATGGAGCGTTACGTGTTCAAATTCAACATGAAGATTCAAAAGGTGTGACACCTAAAATGATAAAATGGTGGTTTGAAAATTTGGCACAAAAAACAACATGGAATGGAAAAAATTTTAGTGGTCCAGAAGTTAGTTTTTACCATTTATGGCATCATCGCGATCATATTGCAGTTCAACCACTCAGTAATCCAAAAGAAGGAAAAAATAATGGTTTTGCAGTTGGAGCTTATAGCAAAATTCAGGAGCAGTTTAATGATTTTAACGAAATTATTAATAATAAAATGCTAACAATAACACTGGATGAAACAGAATTTACTTTTTTAATAAAATTTGGATTTTTGACGGTGGGAAGAATCAATCATTATTATGAACCCTCTGAAAATGGCTCAACATTTTATGCAGAAACCTATATTGGAGTTGATATTCCAGTATTAGGTTGGATTATAAATTGGTGTTTTTTACCATTTGTATTTTCAAAAAAAACCGCCGAACATTGGATAAAACATAATATTGAAGAAACAGGACAAACAGAAAAAATAGTCCCTTTTCTATATCATCATTATAATAAAGAATAAAACGACAGCTAACATATTGGCAAAACTTAACGAAAGCAAATGCTGAATATAATAGATAAACAGAAAAATCTATCTGTCACAACTTTTTATATAATATTTAAAATATTTGAAAACAGCGTATTTACATCTTTATTAAATGTTTTTTTCATAATTTAGTGAAGAGAAAGTGCGTTGAGAATTTATTTTTAATCAATGATATAAAACCACTCAAAGTCAAATACAAATAACAATTACCTTGAATTTTGCTCAATTTTTATCAGAAAAAATCAATTTATCTCAATCTGAAATTGAATTGTTGATGAATAATTGCTCCACGCATAATTTTCAGAAAAAAGAAATCATTTTAGAGCCTTTTTCTCTTTCAAAAAAAATATATTTCGTGGAAGAAGGGATTATCCGAGTTTTTTATGAAACCGATGCAAGGGATATTACCTTGGCTTTTTGTGAAAAAAATGAAATTAGCCTTCCTGTGGAAAGTGTATTTTATGACAAAGAATGCAAATTTGGAATTCAATCGGTTACCGAAACCAAGATTATAAAGCTTAATTATGCTGTCTGGGAGCAACTTTGCGAACAAAATCCCCGTCTTTTACAATTGGACAAAAAGTTTTTAATTGAGAATATCAGAAAATTTACGGAGCATATTTATTCCACTCATTTTAAAACGCCCAAAGAACGTTTTGATGATTTAATGCAAAGCAAACCCGCTATTTTTAATAAAGTTCCGCTAAATACCATTGCAAGTTATTTGGGAATGACGCAAGAAACCTTGAGCCGATTACGAGCCGGAAAATAGCTTTTTTGATTTCAATCAATTTTTTGCTAGAATTTCGCACGTAATTTTGTGTAATCAATACAAAAGAAATGGAAACAATAAAAGTGCATATTTTACATTGTGGCAGCGTTGAAGTGGATTCTTCCTTACCATTTAGCGAAAAAACGTGGAATCCGATTTCCTATACAGGCGTTTTCAGAAGTAAAAAACATCAAGTTTGGCTGCCCGTTTCTGCCTATTTAATTGAACATCCAAAAGGTTTGATTTTAATTGATACAGGTTGGCATACCGATGTAAGAATTGGCGACCAAGGGCGTAAACACATGGGATTTGCACATTGGTTGATTAACAAAGCTGATTTGCCAGCAGGGCAAGCAATTAACGAACAATTGGCAAGATTGGGTTACAAAGATTCGGATATCGATTATCTCGTGTTGAGTCATTTGCATTCTGACCACGTCAGCGGATTGAAATTGGTAAAAAACGCCAAACGAATATTGGTGAGCGACATCGAAATGCGAGATGCCGAACAAATGCCCTATCGTTACGTTCCCAATATGTGGGAAGGAATAAATTTGGAAACCTTTAGTTTTGAAAAATCGAATATAGGTCCACAAAATATTTCCTATGATTTATTTGGAGATAATTCGGTCGTGTTTGTTAATACACCTGGTCACACACACGGTTTGGCTTCAACCATCATCCAGAATAACGGACATTTTTTATTGTTGACAAGCGATACAGGCTACGCCAAAAAATCTTGGGAACAAATGATTCTACCCGGTGTACAAGTAGATAAACAAGAGGTTATTAAGTCTTTGAAATGGACAAAAGAAATTGCCGCGCAACCCAATTGTATTGAAGCGATAGCCAATCACGATTCGGATATAATCCCTAAAACTATTGAAATATAACTTCAGCTAACATTGGTAACCTGCGCACAACTTCGATTTTAGGCACAAAAAATAATATAAATAGTAACCTCTTTAAAAAGGATTTTAAGGAGGTTTTTTTTGAACTGTGCAACAACTGATTTAGTTGAAGGTGGTTGAAGGGAGAATTGAACTTCTACTCTATTTAATTCACCAAAAGCTTTTTGCTTTTGTTTTTTAATTAATTTAACAATCTAAAAAAGTTCCTTGCTCCTTTCTAAATTCATGAACTTTGGTTCTTCGAGTTCTCGTACTTCGTAAAACTTAGCTCAGTTAAAAGCATGTAAAAAAAATTACTGACTGATCCATTTTATTACCTAATCTATATAATGTATGGTATAATCTTTTCTATTTAATTTTCGCCATAATAATTAATTTCTTGTAATTGTATTGATTATTTCACTGTAAGCATCAAGCCATTAATCAGAATTTTAAAGATTTTATATGATTATTTATTCGAATAAACAATTGATAACTAACATTATTGGCTCGGTTTTAGTGTGTGTTTTTTTAAACCACACAACTAAATAATATGGATTTACATTCTGGATTACCTTTTTGGATTGTTAAAAACGAATTTTTTGATTTATATTATCCTCTTCGAAATGATTTTAAAATAGATGTTGCTATAATTGGCTCCGGCATTACAGGAGCTTTAGTTGCGCACGAATTATGTGAAGCAGGTGTAGAATGCGCTCTTATCGATAAACGAACTATTTCTACAGGAAGTTCTGCAGCAAGTACTGCTCAATTGCAATATGAAATTGATACCCCGTTAAGTAAATTAGTAAATATTGTTCCCAAAAAAATTGCTATTGATGCTTATTTCAATTGCTTGGATTCTATTACAGATATAGAAAATATATTCAAAAAAACTAATATTGATGCTGATTTTACACGTGTTCCTACAGTTTTATTAGCGAGTAATCAGCAAGGTGTAAAATTGTTAGACGAAGAATATGCAATAAGAACAGAAGTCGGTTTGCCTGTGAAGTATTTAGATGCTAAGCAATTGAAAACTTACCAAAATATTGATGGAATTGCTGCATTGCAAAATGATACTTCTGCCCAGATGGATGCTTATAAAGGCGCTATCAATTTATTAAAGTATCATCAAGAAAAACATCAATTACAGATTTTTACCCATACAAAAGTGGAAAAAATAGACGAAAATAAGAACAATTGCGAACTATTGACGGAGCATGGACATACTATTTCGTGCAAATATGTAATTGTTGCTACTGGTTTTGAAGCTGGTCAATTTCTACCTAAAAAAGTAATGAATTTATTATCTACTTACGCGATTTGTTCGGCTCCCATTGATGAAAAAATGGTTTGGCCAAATCGTAGCTTAATATGGGAGATAGCAGAACCTTATCTTTATATGCGAACAACAAAAGATAATCGATTGATCGTTGGTGGTGAAGATGAAGATTTTCAAAATCCTGATAAAAGAGATGATTTACTTCGAACAAAAATCAAAACTCTTGAACGTAAGTTTAGTCGATTATATCCAGAAATTGAATTCAATACCGAAATGGCTTGGTGCGGAACTTTTAGCTCCACAAATGATGGTTTACCTTATATGGGACCATGGAAAAAAGGTGACCGAACATTATTTGCATTAGGTTATGGAGGAAATGGGATTACTTTTTCGATGGTTGCAGCTCAAGTTTTAAAAAATATTATTCTTAACCAAAAAGATAGTCGCTTAGAAACCTTTGGTTTTGATCGACCAACTAAATAATAAAAAAATAAATTTTATAACTACTATCAGAAAGAATATCTAATCTAATTGGATGGTAAATATTAAATAAATATAATTATGAAAAAGAAAACGAAACAAAATATAGCTCGTTATAGCCTAGGTGCTTTTTTAGTGGTAGCGGGTATTACCCATTTAACAATTGCGAGAAAAGAGTTTAAAGCTCAAGTTCCTAATTGGGTGCCCTTAGATAAAGATGACACCGTTGTATATTCAGGGATTTCCGAAATTGCTTTAGGAAGCGCTGTTATTTTAGCTCCAAAAGAAAAAAAAGAGTTTGTTGGAAAAATAACAGCTGTTTTTTTCGCTGCTGTATTTCCTGGAAATTGGGCTCAATATAAAAATCATAGAAATGGATTTGGTCTAGATACGGATCAAAAGCGTTTAGCAAGATTATTTTTACAACCATTATTCATGTTTTGGGCAATCAAATCAACTCAAAAATAACCATCATTCGAAATTTAAACCCTCAAGAATTATTAGTTAGATGGATTAAAATTGAAGTAATATAACACTTATGTTTTTTTTTCCTTCTTCTCCATCATGTCATAAAACCTGTTACTCGTAGAAAAGCACAAATTAAGCTTACAAAAAAAACGAATATTTTGTAGGTAATCTAAAATTGATCAGACATCTATATCATAGTTTGCTCTAACAACTTTTTCTCCAAAGTTTTTATCCTTTGGATCATGTGTATATAGCAATTCTCCTGAATTCTTATCAAAAATTAAACTACTACTACTGATAACATAAAAATAAAGAGAATAACACGAAACAACCTCTTTAGAAGCAATCTATAATGATTAATCATTAATGAATATAAATAAGAAAATATACATAGAATTGAGTAGAATATTTGATGGATTTGAAATAAATTTAGATGATAAAATAATTCACGATGGATAAATTGTCATGTTTAAATAGCATTCATGCGAATGATAAGGGTGTCAGTGCGGTAAGTATTTTCAAAGGAGAGTCAAGTAATGTAACATCAATTCAATTATTGGAAAATAATATTTTAAAAGAGCATACCACAAAAATAGCTGCGCTGCTTTTATGTGTTACTGGAAAAGTGGTGTATTCTGATGAAAATGACCAAACAATAGAGTTAAGCTCTAGTGATTATATAACTATCGAACCTAATGTTATACATAAGTTAGAGGCTTTAGAAAATAGTCAATTGATTTTAGTGAAATAAGGTCATAGAAAAGAACACGATGATGTTGTAAATAACAAACTCGTATAAAATCTTAAACCCAAATGTTGTTATCTTAACAAATATGCACGAATTACATTTATTATTAATCTTTCATTTAATAGGCGCTACAATATGGGTGGGTGGTCATATTATATTAAGTTTAGTTATTTTACCGCAAGTATGGAAAGAAAAATCGGTAGAAAAGTTATTTTCTTTTGAAAGTAAATACGAACGTATTGGACTACCTGCTTTATTAATCATGGTCATTACAGGGGTAAGAATGTCCTATATTTATACCATCAAAATCAGTAATTGGTTTCATTTCGAAAATCCAATCGAACGTGTTGTCTCGCTAAAACTCATAGGCCTTGCTACGATTGTCTTATTGGCTATAAGCGCTCAGTTTTATGTGCTTCCTCGTCTAAAATCAGATTATTCAAAACTTCCTCTGATGACATTTCATATCATAGCCGTAACAACTATTAGTATACTGATGTTAATTTTAGGTAGTTTTGTACGATATGGAGGGATTTAATTAAATTATTGGTAAATAGAATCTCAATCTGTTGTTATTTTGAGATATAGAGTAATACTCTTCTTTTTTCATATCAGTTCTATGTATCTCTGTGGTAGTAATTCTTTTCTGTAATTCTGAATACGGGCTTTGAATCTCTCAACTTTCAGAATTACATCCTCAAAACTTATTACGTAGAACTTAAATCATTTTCAGAAATAAATTTTGTCATTCTGACTTTAACATTAAAACTTATTTCTAAAAACTCAAATTAACTTATCGTTATAAATTTCTTTTCAAATAAAACGAATTTAATATTACGTTAGTTTTGCTGTTTTACACACATGAAAAAACAAATTTCATTTATTTTAATTCTTCTCTTTTCTATATTGAATGCACAACAAAAAGAAATTAAATTAGCCTTTCTTTCTGATATTCATTTTCAAGATTTGTATGGCAACTTTTCGGATAATGATTTTAAAGGAATTATCAATCCGAAAACAGGAAAAGCAACGATCTTGAGAACGATGGAATCTCAATTGCACTCGACAAGGATTTTTAATGAAAACTATTTTGCGTTTATTGCTGCACTAGATGATATTGTTTCTAAAAATATAAAAATTGTAGCAATGCCAGGCGATTTTTCAGATGATGGGCAAGCATATAATCTCAGAGGTTTACATAAAATTTTGGAAGAGTATAAATGCAAATATAACATGAAATTTTACTTAACAACAGGTAATCATGACCCCGTAGGTCCATTTAGGAAAGATGCAGGAAAAGATGACTTTTTAGGAGAGAATGGAAAACCATTTGGAATTTATAGTAAAGAAAAGATAGATGAAAAACCTTCAAAAATTTATACAAAAGACATTGCTGAGTCGGGATATTTAGAAATTTTAAACGAATTGAAAGACTTCGGATTTTATCCGCAAAAAGATGATTTATTTTGGAGTACACCATTTAATAAAAATCTAATTTCCTCTTATTCTTTTGATGATGCTTTAGTAGCAGCCGATTATACTAAAAGGATGTATGAAGTCGAAAAAGGATTTTCGGTTCCTGACCTAAGTTATGTTGTCGAACCGATAAAAGACGTTTGGCTATTGGCCATTGATGGCAATACGTATATTCCAAAGAATTTAAAAGAAAATTCATCTAATCCTTCTAATTATAAAGGTGCAAGTATTGGTTATAACAATGTTTTGACAAACAAAAAACACTTGATAGAATGGGTGAAAAATATTACTGCTGAAGCAAAAAAAAGAAGCAAAACACTAATTGCTTTTACGCACTACCCTATGATTGATTTTAATGATGATGCATCTTCAGAAATAGAAAAATTATTGGGAGATAAAAAATGGCAATTGGAACGTGTTCCACAAGAAGAGGTTGCAAAAGTTTTCTCAGAAGCAGGAATTAAAATTCATTTTGCTGGGCATATGCATATTAATGATACAGGAAGTAGAAAAACAGAAAACGACTTTTTAGTAAATATTCAAGTACCTTCTTTAGCAGCTTACATTCCGGCTTATAAAATTTTGACAATAAAATCAGCTGATAAGATGGAAATTGAAACACAAATCTTAGATGATGTACCTCGTTTTGATGAATTATTTCCATTATATGAAAAAGAATTTTTGGCTTTACAAAAAGACAGCAATAAATTAAGTTGGAACAAAGATATTTTGAAAACGAAATCATACAGAGAATTAATGCTTTTTCATCTAAAAGAATTGGTTCGTTTACGAATGATTCCGAATGATTGGCCTAAAGATTTTATAGAAAAAGGACAAAACTTGAATGGAGAAGATTTACTACTTTTAGGTTACAAAGGAATAAATAGAAAAATAATTCAGTCTAAAAATTTTAAAAAATGGACATTTGATGATTTAATTCTTGATCTCTATAAATTTCAGTCGGCAGATGAATTGGCGAAAAGAGATATTCCAAGAGAGCGATTGGAACAATATAAAGTGCTGGTAGAATTATTTGCAGAGAATCAATCGAAAGATCAATTTATCTTACAATTGAAAATGTTGTTTAAAATACTTTCACATTTATCGAATGGTGAACCTTCAAATCATTTTGAAATTGATTTTAAAGAAAAAAGAATCAAAAATATATAAGCAATAAAAGCTCATTCAACGAAAGACAGCGATAATATTGTGTTTTAATATTACGATTTTAGATTAACGAATAATCCTTGTCAAGGTTTTCAACCTTGACAAGGATTTTATTTCAATACATCTTATATTAAAAAAAGATCATTTACTTTCCTACAACAGGATTTTTTCTTTCGTAAGTATTATCATCGAAACTAATTTTGAAATTAGATTTGAATAATTTACTTGGTTGATAATAATCTGTTGTGATGATTTGAGCACCACTTTTTTTCGCATTTTCAAAACGAGAATAGTCTTCACTTCTAGCTTCCATCGTATCAGCATCTGCTCTTGTGCGGACAATGTAACCTTGTTTTACTAAATTTTTAATTTCATCTGTTTTCTCAGGGTCATTTCTAAATACTATAGCAGATTCTACTGTTCCTGGAGTTGAATTTGTAAAAATCATTCTGTTTTTTAAAGAAGGATGTCCTTTTGTATATAAATCTCGGTTTGCTCCATTATTATCTAATACAAAAATAAATTTCCCTTTCACATCTTTTACTTTAGGCCAATTTCCTTTGGTAATGGCTTCGTTTAAAGTTTTGTAAGAACCCCTTATATCATCTGGAGTGATGATTTTATTTTTTCCTAAATATTTTCTCAATTCATTATCCAAATCATCAAATAATTTTTCTGTGTAATGTTCAGGCTCTGTTTTAAATTCATTTTCTTTGCCATCTTTTGGCTCTAATGTAATAAATACTGGTGTATGATTAGGATTTGCATCAGACCACTTTTTTAAATCTTTCAAACAATCTTCAAGTGTATAATACCATGTCATATAATCGATATCAGTTATATGGATCATTTTATAACCTGGTTTATTCATTTTTTTGTCAGGATCGAAAGGCTGAGTTGTTTTTACAAAATCTAAAATTTTAGGATGCGCATATTTTCCTCCTTTACTATCTGCGTAAACATCAATTTCTAGATTTCGTAAACCTAAATCTAATTGTTGAGGAATTGGAATATGTTCGTACTGAATTCTTGGTAAAAAATTCATAGAATCTCTTTCTGATAAATAGTTATAAACCTCTGGTAATATAGCTTTCTTATAAGAGTTATGCGAACCAATAACTTGAATTTCATTGATTTTTAAATCTTCTAAAGTTTGTGTTTGCGCCAAAGAAAAACTAAAAGGAAGTAAGTATAAACTAAATAAAATGGTCTTTTTCATTGCTCTAATTTTTATAAGAACCGAAATTACATTGTTTATTCTCAAACAATTTTTAGTTATTGTTAAGTCTGTTTTATAGTATTGTAAATTTTCTGTTTGATTTTCAGGAATGTAATCGATTATTTTACCTTATGGTTATGTTTTGATGATTTTAAATTAAAGTGTTTTTAAAGAGTAGAGACTTACTTTGTATTCCGAAAAACAAATCAACAGCTAGCTTAACAAAAACCACTGCTGCGACAACAACAGTGGAATCTAAGTTAAGCATCGTAAATGTGATACTTTACTTAATAATATGTACCATAAAATTAAACATTTTAAACTGAAAAAACTAATTCCTTTGGCATTTGTTTTCTTGTATTGTAACAAGGCGGAAGCAAAGGTTTTGAACGACAATTCTAATTTCGAAATACAAGCAGCAGATGCTACTGTAAAAGGAATTGTACAAGACGAGAATGGATTTGCTGTTTCGGGCGCAAAAGTTATTATCGTAGAAACTGGAAAAGAAGTAATAACAGATGAGAACGGTTTATTTTCTATTGAGGCAGAGGTTGGACAAACTTTAACTGTACAATTAGAAGGATTTACCATTCAGAAAGTTGTAATTGATTCGGCAGAAATGACAATCCATATTTCGAGTGAAACAAGTATTTCTGATGAACATGCTTTACAAGAAGTAACGTTGGTTGGATATGGTTCTCAGAAAAAATCTGATCTAACAGGATCTGTAAGTCAATTAAAATCTGAACAATTTAAAGAAGGAATGAACATTTCTGTGGATAACTTAATCCAAGGAAAAGTAGCTGGTGTTCGTGTTGTGCAAACAAGTGGAGAACCAGGCGCTGGAATGAATGTTTCTATTCGTGGAGTTGGATCTATTCGAAGTGGTAGTACACCTTTATTTGTTGTAGATGGTGTGCCGTTAAGCAATGAAAATGTAAGTTCTGGTGGACCCAATGTTGGTTTAGGAAGTTCAAGCGCAAAAAATCCATTAAACTTTCTAAACACAAGTGATATAGAATCGATAACTGTTCTTAAAGATGCTTCTGCCTCAGCAATCTATGGAGCAAGAGGTTCTAATGGTGTTGTTTTAATTACAACAAAACAAGGAAAAAAAGGTGATGCACTTTTTACGTATGATACTTACTTCGGTGTTTCGAATGTGATTAAAAAATTAGACTTGATGAATGCTGATGAGTATAGAAACGCCGTAGATCCTTCTTACGATCATGGTGGAAATACAGATTGGCAAGATGTATTGTTTCGTTCAGCAACTTCTCAAAATCATGCCTTTTCATTTTCTAAGAAAACGAATACAGGAAGCTACTATGCATCAATTTCTCATATGGATCAAGATGGAATTATTGAAACAAGTAATTTCAGAAGAACTACAGCTCGTTTAAATGCAGAAGAATCTTTCTTAGACAATCAACGTTTAAAAGTTAAGTTCAATTTAACAGCTAGTGATATTAGAGAAACCGGTTTACCAAATGGTTCAAATGCTGGTTCAGATGGACAGTTGGTCATTCATGCCTTAATGGCTAATCCTACACGTTCTGTTTTTGATAAAAATGGTGATTACACAAATTTCAACATGAACGCTCATTATAACCCAATGTATTTATTAAGTAAGTATAATGATCATACAAATACATTTAGAGTTTTAGGAAATGTTGAGGCAACTTTACGTATTCTTCCTGGTTTAAATTATAAATTAAATTACGGTATTGACAAATCAACTTCGGAACGTAATACGACGATGTACCCAAACATTACTGATAGAACGCCGAGAGGAATGTACACACAAAGTAATTTAGAGTCGTTGAGTAATTTAGTTGAGCATTATTTAACTTTTGACAAAACATTCAACAGACACACTATTAATTTATTAGCAGGTTTTTCTTACCAAAAATTTAAATTTTCAGGAACTTATTTTGGCTTGACTAATATTGCAGAACAAGGAAGTGGTGTTGCACCAGAGAATAATCCTGGTTATTCTGGAACTGCATTTATTCCAAGTCCTGGTTACGCACAAGAAAATGAATTACAGTCTTACTTTGGACGTGTAAATTATAACTATGATAGCCGCTATTTATTTACAGCATCTTTACGTGCAGATGGTTCTACTCGTTTTGGAAAAAATAATAAATATGGCTATTTCCCATCTTTAGCAGTTGCTTGGGCCATTAATAAAGAAGAATTTTTAAGAGGTTCTTCTGTTGTAAATGAATTAAAATTAAGAGCAAGTTGGGGACAGACAGGTAACCAAGAAGTTCAGAATAAATTAACGCAAGCGAGTTCGTCATTATCTTCTTCTGCGGGTTATTGGTTATATAATCAAAATGATTTGATTAACGGAGTAATGGTAAACAGAACTGCAAACCCTGATTTGAAATGGGAGGTTGTTGAACAAACAAATTTTGGAGTTGATTTTAGTTTATTCAATAGTAAGTTATATGGGTCGTTAGAATATTATAATAAAACAACTTTAGATCCGATTTTAAATATTCCTTCTGGGCCATTAAGTCCAACGAGTACAGTTTGGCAAAATGTAGATGGAAAAATAGAAAATAAAGGATTTGAATTGACTTTAGGTTCTCAAATTATCGATCAAAAGGATTTTACGTGGTCATTAGATGTAAATGCAGCAACATTATCAAACAAAGTAAAAGACTTACCTGTTTCCGAAATATATTCAGGAGAGATTTCTGGGCCAGGAATGTCAGGTGTTTATGCTAATGTTTATAAAAATGGATACCAAGCAGGATCATTTTATATGCTAAAATATTTAGGAATTGACGAGCAAGGTAAATACATATATGAAGATACTGATGGGAATGGTTCAGTAGGAACTGAAGATAGACAAATTTTCGAAGGTCCACTTCCAAAAGTAACGTACGGGCTTAACAGTTATATGCGTTATAAAAGGTTTGATTTTGCATTCTCTTTTATTGGTCAAGCAGGAGGATATTTAGTCAATAATACTAATCTCAATTTAAATATTAACAATTTAGCATCAGACCGTAACTTGTTAAGAGATTTTTACACTTCTGGAGCAAGTGCTGAAAATTTACCGCAATTATCATCACTTTATTTAGAGAAGTCAGATTTCTTACGTTTAAATAATGTTCGTTTAGGATATAATTTTGGAGTTGAGCAATTAAAATGGGTAAAAAGTTTAAACTTATGTGTAAGCGCTCAAAACTTATGGACAATCACAAATTACAGTGGATATGATCCATTGATTGACACATCAAAAGCTGTATCAGGAAATCAATCATTAGGAATTGATTATGCAACTTACCCATCTGCGAAAACATTTATGGTTGGAGCAACTTTAAAATTTTAATACCAGAATTTATTATCATGAAATTAAAAACAATAAAAATATCTTATCTATTTTTCGCATTACTTTCTGTGAGCATTTTAAGTTGTACAGATTTAGAAGAGCAAGTAGTTGATGAAAGATTAGGATCAGAATCACCAAGTCCAGAAAACGCAATTGCTGCAGCCTATGGACAATTAGGAGACGGAACTTTCGTAGATCACGGAAATGTTTTCGGTTTACAAGAATACTCTACTGATGAAGCAATTTTACCTACACGAGGAAGTGACTGGGGAGATGGTGGAAAATGGAGAGCATTATCTGAGTTTACTTGGGACGCTTCAAATCCTCAAATAAAATCAGCTTGGGATAATTTAAATTTCGGAATAACGAAATCTTTAACCGCCATACAAGCAATAGAGAAAAGTAGTGTTGCTAACAAACAATTATTTTTAGCTGAAGCAAAAGGTTTATTAGTTTTTTATACTTATCATACATTAGACCTATACGGACAGGCTCCTTATAGAGATCCAATGGATGTAAATGCAGAAATTGTAGTAAGAAAAGCTGATGTAGCTATTGATGAATTAATTACAGAAGTAGAAGGTATCATACCAAATTTAGCAAATATTGGAGAGCAATCTACACATATGGGAAGATTCACTAAACAAGCAGCTTATGCTTTATTAGCTGATATGTACATGAACAGAGCTGTTTTAAAAAATAGATACTCCAACACTTTCGATTTTAATGAGAGTGCTGTTAGTGGTGGTGTTTCTGATATGGATAAAGTAATTGAATATTCTTCAAATATAATCAATTCAGGACGTTTTAAGTTAGAATCTAATTTCTTCCGTAATTTTGATATTAGTAATGATGACGGAACAGAATTAATATTTGCGGTAGTACAAAAAGCAACTGCAAATAGTTTAAGAAACAGTTCAAACAGTTTTGCATATATGCCTGTTGAACGTGCACAAAAACCTTCTCCAGACAATAGAGGAACTAATGCTACAGGAACGACACCAGAGTTTTACCACAGTTGGGATGGAAATCATGAAGACCCTCGTTTTCACAGACATTACCAATATGAAGATGGAACTTGGTTTATGAATGATGGAACTGATGTTAGTGTTCCTGCTACAAGTTTAGTAGAAGGTACGGGAAAACCTTGGTTTCATTTTAATAGAGGTATTCAAGCAGGTGTTCAATATGGTCCAACTATTTTAGCGAATGGATCTTTTGAGATGGTAAATGGACGTATAAAAGTAAATCAACTAAAAATGGAAAAAAACACCAATTTACTTGTTAATTTTACTCCAGAATATAACTTTGATAATCCTTTACAAGCTGTACTTTCTCAAAATCAAATTAACAGAGGAGCGCGTGTATTTAAATATGAGTTTGATCCTAGTTTTGGAAACAATGGAAATGGTAGTGTAAATATTTCTTTGTTTCGTTTAGGTGGAATTTATACATTGCGAGCTGAAGCTTATTTCCGTAAAGGAAATACAAGTGCAGCATTAGCAGATATTAACATGTTAAGAACCAGTAGAACAAGAGAAGCATTATTTGGTAATGCGCCAGGTGTTGCAATCACTACTCTTGATGAGGCTACTTTAGTAAAGGAAATCGCTTTCGAAACATATTGGGAATTAGTAAGAAGAAAACAATTAATTCGTTTCGGAAAATTTGAAGAAGCAAGAACTGCAAAATCAGTAACTGCCCCTACAAAAAGAATTTACCCGATTCCGCAAGCAACAATTGATGCTTCTAATGTATTTACACAAAATAAAGGATATTAAAGTAAAATTTTTTATATTATACTTTATTTAGACATTGTATCATAAACTGTGTAAGTATAAAATTCTACTTGGCTAGCCAAGTAGAATTTTTTTATACATCTCATAATAATATAGTTATTAACATATAAATTATTTTTTCCCAAAGACAATACTGTAAGAAAAGCAACTAAAAAGCGTATAATGTCGTAAAAAAATAAAATGCGATTATTAACCAATTCTAATCTTATATCAAAAAAAGTTAGAAGATATTCAGAATTAAGCCAAAAAAAGGAATGTTACTTTTAGTTCAAAATGGAAATTTTTAAATATAAAGAATGTTATTCTTAAAATACTACAAATTAACCAGTTGATCTAGTTGCTTTTGAATTTCTTCATTTTTTATTTTACGATGTGATGCACTGTACACACATTTTCCATCTTTTATTATTAAGATTTGGGGTGACTCATGCTGAACATTGTAACGACGTTCTATCTCATTAGATATTGGTCTATACGTTAATAAATCTAAATAATTCAGTTCAAAATCACTTTCTTTTACAACATCCCAAATGATATCACATAATCCACAAGTTGTACTGTGTTTATAAATAATTTTTGGTTGATTAAAAGATGCTTGATCAATTTGGTCTAAATCATCTAAAGTTGTAATATCTATTTTTTTCATTTTTGTTTCAATTATTTCATCTATAAAATTACATTGAAAAGAAGAAAAAACCTATTCTATTCAATGATTGTATTTCCTTTGTATGTCAAGCCATAGTTAATACTAGATCTAAGATTTTTTTTTATACTTATTATAAAATGTTAAACTTTCAATAAATTCACTCCACCAAAAACACACCTAAATCTTTTAAACTATTGATGAATAAAACACTTAACCCTTTCTGTATATAAAAATAACAGACAATAAAAACCTATTGCTAAATGAACTAGTAGTTGTTATGTTTTTTTCGGTATTTCATGGCTAAATATTTAATCTTAAAAACTGTTTTTAATAATTTCATTTAATTAAGATCTTTTTCAATGTATTTTAATTAAATGAAATAATATCCTTCCTCCTTCTCTCTCCAAAAAATTCCAAACTTCTTCAAAAAATATTTTTAACAAAAAGTTAAATGTTAATGATTTGGCTTGATTTAATTAAATAAACTTAAATTATCATTCGAATAAATATTCATTTTAAAAATATTTTCCTGAATTAATGCGCTACTATGTTATGCATACGTCGTAAAACTACTACATATTCGATTGTAAACGGTTAAAAACGGTTAATTAAAATATCTGTTTCTAATTTAGTCCTAGATAAAAATTAAAATAAATCAATCT
>NZ_DLJI01000024.1:0-12219 GCF_002484185.1 Empedobacter sp. UBA7620
TTATTACATCGTACATCTAAATCGTTTACATACATTCTACTGCCACTATGTTGCCTTTATCTTGCCTTGATGTTGGGAGTATCCTGCCATTTGGAATTGTCTATGTTATACGGTTAACGTGATACGTTTTTTCCTTTCTTGCTGTCACATTTATTAAGTCGAAGAATAAGAAGAAAATCGTTTTAAAACGTCTAACTTCTCGATACAATTTTCTACATTACATTTCGAAAATCACTCGAAGTGACGGTATTTACTATCTTTTTGAATAGGGACACTGAACCTCGGTTACTAAGAGTCTACCGATGTATCTTTTCTTTTTAATCGTCTTTGTTCAAATTGAATTTCAATTGTTTTATATATTCATAAGGGCGAAATGAAGTCACTTGAAAGAATACATTCGAAAATTGGCGAGAAGATGAAAAACCTACTAATTCTGCTAAATCACCAATTGAATGTTGATGATACTGATCTGAATCCATTAGGAGATGAAGAACATAATTTATTCGAAGTTGATTGATGTAATTTGAAAAATTAGTTCCTTTTTCTGAGTTAACAATCTTTGATAAATATGCAGAATTGGTTTTAAATGATTTTGCTAACTGAGCTAAGGTTAAAGTTTTTTGTACAAATAAGTGATTTATTTCAAAATCATTCAACTGATTCAAAATATCATTTACAACTTCAGCAGGAATTTCAACAATAGAAGGATCTTTTATTTTCCTTTTATCTGTAGTAAGCTTTTTGAAAAAACGTTTGTAAGCATACAATACCCCGATTGAACATAAAATGATCACAAAACCTATCAAGATAGGATAGATGGTGATTTTGAATTCAACATTTTTCTTCAACTCTAACAGTTTTTTTTCATCATATTCTTTTTGGAGAACGGGAGATAGCTTTACTGTATTTTGCTGAGTCAAATGATCTAGTTTTAGTAACTGATTGATATAATACAATTGATTTGGGTAATTACGATTATTTTCAGAATTATGGATTAAGGCATCGTAAGCAGCACGAACATCGCTATCCAAAAACTCATATTCATTAAAAAGTTGATCTATTTTTTCAAAATATATCACTGATTTTTGTACTTCATTTATTGCCTCGTAAGATTTACCAATATAAAAATAAGCCAAACTAAGTGAATTAGCATCTTGTTGATTTTTTAAATAATCTAATTCTTTAGTTAGCGTGGCTATAGATTGTTGATACTCTTTTTCTAAATAGAATTGAATTCCTTTTAAATAGGTGAAATAATGAATAAAATAGTCGTTTTGCGAATCTTGACTCAATTTCAAACCGATATGATTAAGTTGATTAGCATCAGTGTATTTATGTTGAGCCTGTAAAATTTGAACGGAATAATAAAGGCTATTTAAATAATAAGCATGATGATTTACATCCGAACTATTATTTTCAAAGTAAATGATACATTTCTGAAATAATAGTTCTGCTTCACTAAATTGTTTTAATTGAAATTTAATTAAAGCCAGATTAAAAAGGACTTTATGCGTTAAATAGTTGGATGATTTCTTATTCAATTTTTTTTCAGCCCATAAGTAATTTTTTAAAGCTGGTTGAAATTTCTTGAACTGATAATGAACCAATCCTTTTGAAAGAAAACTTTGAACAATCAAATCATTATTCCTTGTCTGTTGAGCAACAACTATCGCACTATCAGCATATTTTAATTTGGTTGCATAATCCTGTGTATAGTAAATAGCTTCTTTATAGCCATAGAATAAAGTTTCGCCATCATTAGTAATCTTAGCCTTTAGGATATAAGCATTAATGTACTTCCAAACTTCGGGATTGTTCTTATCGGTTTGAAATGAATCAATTCTCTGAACCAGAAAATCATTTGTTTGTGTGCTTAGTTGATCAATTGCATAGACATTTTCGATGTTGAAAATAAGCAATAAAAATCCATATAGAAGTTGTAAAGATGTTTTCATAAGCATTATTTTTAGATGAAAACAGTAGTAGATTTTTATGTAAGTTACTTATTTTAATTGAATTAAGCTTGTAAATTACCACAAATCACTAATCGATTACTCCATGAAATGTATGAATTTATAAATTTCGCACAATAATACAGTACAGTAAAGTATGTTTTTTGAAAAATAATTAAAAAATTAACATTTGGTAATTTGCTAATTACTAATAATATAAGCGATTACAGGTGACACTTTTATAAAATCAACATAGTGTTTATGTTTTTGACGTGCTTCTTTATTGTTTTAATCATTATGCCATCTAATTTTAAGCTAAGAATATAAATAATCCTAAAAAACACGACTATGAAAACAAAAACTTATTTATTCATTAGCATCATTAGTTTCCTATTTTATCAATGTATAGAGGAGGAGGAAGCTCCACAATTAAGATCAGATGGTTTATCTGTTGTAGAACAAAAACGCGAATCAGATATATTATCAGATAGTATCGTTACTGCTGATTCTATTCAAGAAGAAGCTGATCCACCAAAAGACAAAGACCCATATATCAAACGTACTGAAGAAGGAGGTGAGTAGTTTACTTTAAACCCTAAAACACATTTAGATGAGAAAATACGATCCAATTATACAAACACTCATCTGCTACCTATTTATTGTGTTGTTTATTTATGCGGCGGTAAGTAAGCTGATGGATTTTGAAACATTTCAAACGCAGTTAGGACAATCGCCCTTATTAGCTAGTTATGCGATTCCTATTTCGTATGGAGTTATAATAATAGAACTGGTGGTTGCACTTCTTTTGATGTTTGACCGATTTAGAAAACTAGCCTTACAACTTTCGCTTTTATTAATGGTGATGTTCACCACCTATATTGTGATTATTCTACATTTCACGGCATTTACACCTTGTTCTTGTGGTGGAGTTTTAGAAAAGATGGGATGGACAGAACATCTGATTTTTAATTGTGTCTTTGTAGGATTAGCTTTAATTGGAATTAGAATAGCAAACAATTCTCAAATATGGAAACGTTATATCATTCAACAATTCTTTCTTATTTTAATTGGAATTGTTAGTGTAACCATTTTATATGGTTTATCAGAAAAGAAATCTCAGTATAACAATGCGTTTACGCGTAAATACATTCCACATATTCTTGACAAAATAAAACAAATAACTTTAAATTCTAATGACTATTATATAGCTGGGGTAGATAGTTGTTTTATATATTTAGGTAATTATAATGCGCCTCTTTATATAAAAGAGATTGATTTTCATAATTATACAGAAAATATTCATAAAATTGAGATCGATCGGTATGATTTACCGTATAAACGCATCCGTATTGTAGTGCAACCTCCCTATTTTTTTATTGGTGACGGTACAGTTCCAATAATACTTAGAGGAAGAATAGTAAACTGGAAAGCATCAACACCATTAAATGAAAAGATTTATTTTAATCAATTTATTCCAAGGGATTCTGTTGTAATTGCAGTAGTTACAGCAATTAATAAAACAAATTCTACTGTTATTGGAGAAATAGTAACACATCAAAATAAATTCAACTTAAAAGATAAAATCCTGACAAAACAATCAACCGGTACTTTTGATACTGATGGACTTCTACAGTGGAATAAGCAATCAAAAATATATACATATCTATATCATTACAGAAATCAATATCTGGTTTTAGATGAGAATTTAATATTGAAGTCTCAAAATAATACAATTGATACCATTACATCTGCTAAAATAGATTTAGTTCATTTTAAGAAAAGAAATCACTATGAGTTAGGTAGTCAGACAATTATGGTTAATAAAACAGCTGCATCAAATAATAATTCATATTTCATTGTTAGCGATAGGTTAGGAAAGTTTGAAAAAGATTATCATGCAAAAGGAATGTCGATTATCGACTCGTATGATTTTAGAAACAATAGATATGAATATAGCTTTTATTTTTATCATCAACCAAAGCAATCAATTCAACAATTAGTGGCTTATAATAATTATTTGATAGGAGTAGTAGATGATCAATTATGGATGTATAAAATAAGAAATAATAATTAATTGCGCAATGCAGGGGAAGACTGAAAACCTGTACAATAGAGTAAGTCACCACATTAAAATTATACAAGATGAAAACAAATTTTCTAAAAAAAGCGCTACCAATTGGGGTAGGAATGATGGCTGTTGCTTTTGCATTTGCCTCTGAAAATAAATCTTCAAATGAAGATAAGTTAATTACGGGTTATATTTTTAATTCTTTGAATGAAAAATGTGAATCGGTACCACAAGAATGTAACAATATAGGTGATGTTCCATGTACTTACATGGGGGCATCAGGACCACAAATTTATCAAAATGATAATGGTACATTCTGTAGTGTTCCTTTAACTCATCGTCCATAGTAGACGAAAAGAAGAGAGGAAGGATGATTTGATTTTCCTTCCTCTCTTTATTTTTATTTTAAATATTTTTCAAACCAATCTTTTATGATCTTTGATAATTCTAATTGATTTTGTTCTTTAAATATTTGATGAGGTTCGTTCTCAAATATTACTAATTTACCTTCCTTATTAAGTCGTTTCATTCCCATAAAGAGATAAACACTTTGATACCAATTAATATTATAATCATTTTTACCTGTCCAAAGTAACAAGGGCATTTTCAACTGTTCTACTTGATCAAGAGGAGAGTTACGTTTATAATTATCTTTTAATTTGTAATAATTATCACCCATTCTAAATTGATGACTTTCAGTTCTCCATAACTGATCTGTATTCCAGTCATTGCCTTGCATATCGTGAGACCAAGTTTGTAAATCGCTTACGGCAGCACCAGCAACTGCTGTTTTGAATAATTTAGATTGAGTGGCAATAAAAGCTGATTCATATCCTCCAAAAGAATGACCAATCAATCCAATTCTACTAGCATCAATAGCATTATTTTCTATTGCTTTTTTTAGTGCAAATTCTACAGCTAGAAGAGCAGATTCTCCTGGTTTACCTATTTCGTATGAAAGATTAGGTAATAAAACAAAATAACCATTTGTGACATAATTAATAGGTTTAAAACCGTCATAACCATAAAAATTAGGAGATTGAAAAACAAACTTTTTATCTGCATTTTGATTATAGATATTAATAATCATTGGATATTTTTTTGAAGCTTCAAATTTGGAAGGATAAAGTAAAGTAGCCTTTAAGGTTACTCCATTTGGTAAAGTATAATTAATAACTTCTGATTTTCCTAAATCAAATTCTTGCAGGGTAGGATTGCTTTGATAAAGTAACTCACTTTTATTTAGTATCAAATCATACATATAGAAAGAGGGTGAATCTTTATAAGAGCTCACTTGATAAGCAAACTTATTTGAATTTAGAAATAGTTTAGGGTTACTATAATTTAGATCGCTTGAAATTAAATGTTTAACTTTATTTTTTTGTAACAAAGCAAATCCTTTTTCTAGATTATCTGTAATAGTTTCTATCAATAAAGGGCGATTAAAATTATAAGTAAATGTATCAGAAAAAGAATAACGAACCAATTGTTTTTCAACTATGGTATTATTTGCTTTACTTAATTTGAAATGGATACCTTTTGAATAACCGTTGGTTAAATTAGTTACTTTTTTATCATTCAATAACCAAATGTCATATTGATCTTGTAAAAGAATTTCATGCTCATCTTCCGACCAAATAGGAACGGCTACAGGAGCTTTATCTGTAATATTATTATCAGATTCATTGTAAAATTTTCTCTCTATAGATTCTGTTAAATTATAGGTTTTTCCCTTTTTTATATCATATAAATACCAATGATGATCTTTAAAATAAGCTACAAAAAGACCGTTTGGAGAAAAAACTGCATACTCATCATAATTACCTAAATAGAGATGTTCTACAATTAATTTTCTTTCTCCTGTTTTTATATCCTGTACATACAAATCAACATAGGTATCTTGTTTGTATTGAGGCTCATATTGTAATGCGTCCCATACCAATGCGTATGGTTGTTTATGTCTGTAAAGAATAGAGGAGGTATTACTGTCAGTTATTGTTTTCACAATATTATCTTCAGGTGTCCAACTAGACAAAAGAAAATCACTTTTATTTTTGTCATAGGAATTTTTACGAGGAGTAATCCATTTATCTTTGGTATCCCATATTTCTACATCTGTATTTTGTTGCATATTATTCTTTTTTCTATAAAAAAATACAGTTCTACCATCACTACTTAGTCGTATGTTACTCGTGCTTATAACTTTGTCATCTAATTGAGTTCTTATATTTTCGGAAGTTAATTTGCTTATTTTTCCTTTACCATTTACATGGAACAAAATGGTGTTATCTTTGTTATTTTCGGACCATAATAATACATCACCATTTTCGTTCCAATTCAAAAGGCTTAAATTAGTATGATCAAATGATTGAATAACTTTTACACTATTATGATCTAAATTATAGATCCTAACATCTGACAAATTAGGATTATTCACAATCATAGCAACTTTATCACCTTTAGGATTCCATCTAAAGTCAGAAACATCTATAAACTCGTTTGTTGAATCATTTTGTAAATTGTAGATGATTAGAGACTTCTTTTCATTTGTTTGATAAAATGCTATAAATCTCGAATTATTATCAAAACTAAATACATGAGAAGAAATATTATTGAATGTTTTATTACTTAAATTTAGAAGATTGATTACTTTAATTTCTTTATTAGAAGTATAATAGGCAAACCATTTTTCATCAGTTGAAAATTCTGAAGTAAGTAGAAGACTTATTTCAATTTTAATTTTTCGTTTTTGATGAATTAAATAGTGAGTTGATTTATTCCGAAAATCTTCACGTATTAAAATCCAGTTACCATTCTTTGTTGAATTAATAATAACAGAAGATTCACTCCATCGATCGTTTAAGCTTTCGGAGTATACTTTTTTGGTGTCTGTTTGTCCGTTTACTTTTTCAATTGATAAAATTAATAAGAGCAAAAAAAATGATGTGGTATAAATTATTTTATACATAATTGTAATATTATTTTTAATAGCCATTGTTTTGAGGGAGTAAATTAGGATTCATCCTTATTTCAGTCTCTGGAATAGGAAAAAGAATATCAGTAGATTTCCATCCATGTTTCAAGGGTTGTAATATTATTTCAGCTTTGTTTAATCTTTTAATATCAAACCAACGATGTCCATGTTCAGTAAATAATTCTAAACGACGTTCTTTAAGGATTTCATCCATTATTGTTGTTGAATTCACAGCCGTTGTATTTGTCAATCCTGCTCTATTTCGTATGGTGTTTATATCTTGTAGAGCCCCTGTTATATTACCTTGCATTATTCTAGCTTCGGCTCGTATTAGAATTTGTTCAGCAAGTCTAAAAAGAATAGCGTATTCTGTAGATTCACTTTTTATAGTGTTTTGTTTATATTTATAAGGCATATACCAATAATCAGCTCCTTTATTGATCTGTTTTATCCATATTTGCTTACGTAGATCCTTAGATTCAAATTCATCTACTAATTTTTGACTCAAAGCCATAGTAGGGGGAGGGCCAACTTCAAAAATAAATTGTTTAGATTCGTTCGTCGGATCTCCAATCTTTTTAGGTTTCAACTGTAAAATTGCAGAATGACTTTCTTTTAAAAATTCTTTGGAAAGATCATTTTCTAAAGAATACATAGATGTAGTATTTATAATTTCATTAGACCATTCTTCTGCATCTTTCCAATTTTTATGATAGAGTTCAACACGCGCAAGCAAAGCTGTTACAGTAAAGTAGTTTGCTCTTATACGTTCAGAAGTAGGATATTCGTTTTTAAGAAATACTTGTGCTTGCTTCAAATCGTCTTTTAATTGGTTGTATATATCTAGTGTAGATTGTCTATTCACTTTTACATTTTGTAGATATTGACTTGTTTTGATGTAAGGAATCTCTCCATAGTAATTAGACAAGTAGAAATGAACTAAAGCTCTTATAAACAAAGCTTCTCCTTTCAATTGATTTTTTGTTTCATTAGATAAATTTTTATTATTCTCTAAACGCTCTAATGCTATATTGCACATATAAATTAACTGATATCCACTTGACCATATTGATGAATTAATGGTATTAGAAGAAAGTATTCTATGTTCAACATAATCATTTACCGGATTCGTTGCTAACGCATAGTAATCCAATTCATCTGCATAAAACCCCATTAAAGTAGATGCACCATATAAATTTCCACTTACAAGATATTCATCTCTAAGGTTAGCATATAGCTGTGTGATAGCGGCTGTTGCAGTTTGTGTATTTTCATATACTATTTCAGAAGGTATTTCACCTTTTGGGTCGTCTATTTCGATTAGTTTTTCGCAACTAAATAGTATGCTATTTGTAACAAACACTAATAATAGCAATTGTATTGTTATTGAATTTTTCATGATTTTTTAATTACTGATTAGAATTCTATTTTTCCACCAATTACTATTCTTTTCGTTGTAGGTAAAAAAGTACGTTCGGTTTCAGGATCTACACCTTTCATTTTTGTTAATGTCCACAGGTTCTGCCCTTGTATATAAATCAAACCATTCAACTCTTTAATTGGTAATCGATAGGAGATTGCTATAGTTTTTAGTCGTATATATGAGGCATCTTCTATAACACCTGTACTTGATAAGAAGTTGTTATAAGCTTGTAAAGCTTTAGAATCTACCCCTGTTGTGTAACGTTGAAATTTTTTATCTTTATCCCCAGGTTTTTGCCAACGATCTAGTACTGCAACAGGAAAATTAGACATCATACCTGGAGTACCAAAGCTGTAGAATTCGTTGTATCCTTTTTTCTTAACAAATTGAAATAAGAAATCCATTGTCCATTGCTTATAGACTAAGCTATTCTGCCAGCTCCCAATAAACTGTGGTGATAAATCAACGCTTACTTTTCTATCTTCTATTGAGGTAATTTGACCATCTTGGTTATAATCTTTGAATTGAAATAATCCGGTTGTTGAATCTATACCTTGATAATCATATAATTTTCGGATATACAATGATTCTCCTATTATGTAATCATTGATATAAGGAGTTTTATCTAATCCTTCAAACGATTTCAGTTTGTTTTGTGGCAGAGATAACTGTGTGCTTGTAGTCCATTTCACTAAACCATGCTGTATTGGGATTGCACTAAGTATTATTTCCATTCCAGAATTCTGTACAACAGCATCTAAATTAGAAATGATACTTGTAAATCCTGTTGTTGTAGGTAGTTTGTAACTTATAAGTTGATTAGATGACCGATTACGATAATAGGCTATCTCCATATCCAATCTGTTATGAATTAAACCGATTTCTAATGCTACTTCTAACTTTTTATTTTTTTCCCAACTATAATTAGGATTTTGTAAACGTGTAGGATATAAAACAAGCAGATTGTCATATCCACCTTGCGCTATTGTAAAAGTGTCTTGGAATTGATAATCACCAATCTGATCATTTCCTGTTACACCATAACTACCTCGCAATTTCCCAAAACTCAACCATGATACGTCACGTAGGAAATTTTCTTTAGAAAATATCCAAGCTGCACCAACTGCACCAAAATTTGCAAAACGATGATTAGGACCAAATCGACTCGATCCATCTCTTCGTCCAGTTAAATTAAGTATATATCGGTCTTTGTATTGATAATTTAAACGAGCATATAAGGCAGCATATCTATACTGAGAACTAGTTTCTTTCAAATAACTTATGGTGGTTGCAGAACGTATGTTATTCATTAAATGATTACTCGCAAACCCACTTGCTAATAAAGAATTTTGTTCTTTCTCTTGTTCTGTCAAAGTAGCACCTACTGTAGCGCTTACTTTTCCTTTTCCTAATTTATAATTAAAGTCAATCTGAGGTTCTATAATCCAACCATTTTGATAGTTTTCACTCTTAAGTATATTAGATGCTGCACTTGTACTTCCAAAAGCTGGATTTCTCATTGTATTAGGATTCGATTGAAATTCATCAAAATCAGTACGTTGATAGCCTAAGTTTGTCTTAATTGTTACTCCATTCAACAACTGGTAACTAATTACAGCATTAGTGTTTAGGTTATTTGTTTCATTTCTATATGTACTTCTTAATGCAGCAATAGGATTAGACCACGAATTATTAGCCCAATTTAGGCTTCCGTCATCATTGTATAAACTTGGTGCATTGGGAGCTAACGTAATAGCAGAACGTGTAAGATCTGTAGTTGGTAAAAAATTACGATCTAAACTATATTGTACAGATAATCTTAAGTTGAATTTATGATCAATAGATTGATGATTTAGCGTAGAAAAAAAGCCAAGTTTAGTATATTTAAAATCTCCTTGGTAAACAGCATTCTCTTTTACCAATGTATTTCCTAAGATAAAACTCGTTTGTTCAGTACCACCAGAAACAGAAAAACGCAAGGTGTTAGCTGTAGTGGCTTTTCCTATAAATTCTTTTTGCCAGTCGGTAAATCTATTCTGATCCCATGTTCCATTTACATCAAATGCGTTGGTAGGATAGGTTGTGATCTTATCATTTGCAAAAGCTTCTCGTCTCATTTCAAGATATTGATTGGTATTTAATAGAGTAGGGAATATACCATGAGTAATAATAGTTGTTGAAGCATCAGCAGTAAAAACTGTTTTGCCACTTTTACCTTTCTTAGTAGTAATTAATAGTACACCATTTGCACCACGTGATCCATAAATTGCAGTAGCATCTGCATCTTTCAACACTTCAATAGATTCGATGGATTGAGGATCCATGGTATTCAATGGATTTGAATTACCACCAGGTAATATTACACCTCCTAAAGCAGTAGATCCTAAGCTAGTGGTACTAAATGGAACACCATCTATAATATATAAGGGATCATTCCCTGCAGCAATACTATTTTGACCCCTTATTCTAACTTTATAACCACTACCAGAATTACCCGAATTTGGTGTAATCTCTAAACCGGGAACACGACCTTGCAAAGCATCTAAAACAGAATTCACGGGCTGATTCTCAATTTCCTTAGCCGTTACACGAGCAATAGAACCCGTACGTTCTTTGTCTTTTACAGCATAGTACCCTGCATTTATCACCACATCTTTTAGCTGAATCCCGTCATCTTCTTTTGTGAAACTTACATTTATCACACTTCTATTCAATACCTCTTCTTCACGAATAGGGAAATCCAATTGCTCGAAAATTAGTTTAGCATCATCATGCTGTAAGGTCAACGAATACTGTCCATTTGCATCAGTTCGCACACTATTCTGTGTACCTTCTTCTGTTACCACCACGCCAGAGAGCAAATGGTTATGATCTTTCACCGTTCCAGTCACGGTTTTTCCTGTTTGTGCAAATAGGGGTGTAGCACAAACCAATCCCAATAACACACTTATTGTATGCCTATTGAGTTTAAAGTAAAATATTTTCATAATTTTACACAAGTTTTTTAAAATTCAACATTAGTTTTAAAAGCCACTCCTTTTCCAGTACATCGCGCCAACTTTGTTTTTGGTAAAGGAGGTTTTGTTTTTTTTACGTTATACGTATTACGCTTAACGTTTTACGTTTTTTTATTCTTATTAATATTCAAATCCTTTTTTAACAATGAATTTATAAATCGTCATTGCTGAAAAGTCGAGTGTCAATTCGGCGTAAAGAGCGTTAAAAATGATTTATGTTCGCATTTCATATGCGAATGTTCTAAAGCATTTATCGAATAGCCGTTATTGACCGACTTGTAAGCACAGACTTGATTTTTTTGGTTCGTTTTTTCATCAAGGAAAAAATGAATAAATACTGTTTTTATACTACTTTTTAAGTTACACCCAAAATTCCCCCTCCGACAAGTTTTAAAAATTACATTAATAAATGAAAACTAAAAATTAACACTAATTACTTTATGAAGATCATTTATACTCTTTGTGTTGTCTTCGGGGGATAGAGTGTGAATCTGTTTACTCTTTCATAATTTTACATTAGTTTTTTAATTCAACATTTGTTTTAAAAGCCACTCCTTTTCCTGTACATCGCGCCAACTTTGTTTTGGGGAAAGGGGTTTTATCTTTTTGCGTTATAAGTTTTACGCTTAACGTTTTACGTTTTTATTCTTATTAATACTCAAGTTCACTTTTTAACAACAAATTTTGTCATTCTGGGCTTGTCTCAGAATCGCATCTAATATGTCATTTCGAGGTATCGAGAAATCTTTCTATCACTTTTTTATGAGCAAAAAAGTAATCAAAAA
>NZ_DLJI01000024.1:12449-27367 GCF_002484185.1 Empedobacter sp. UBA7620
CTTCAACTTTTTGACACTCGCCTCCAAATCATATGACGTTTTCATAATCCTTTTTCAAATACATAATACATTGTACTTTTTACATCGTACAACTCTAAAATCTCAATTCTCATATCTAACATCTAATCTGTACTTTTTACATCCTAAATCCCACCTCGTAAATCTAAAATCTAACATCTAATCTGTACATTTTACTTTTTACATAATACATTTTACAACTCAACATCGATACACGAACCACGAACAAACCATACGGAACGCATATACAATGGATACAGAATGGATATAGCGCAGATACACAACCGATACAGAAAAGTGTCATTTTCGATATACACCGATACAGGAATTTAACACTTTTTAACACATAATTTCTCTAATATTCTGTCATTTAGAGAAATTTATTTCTATCACTTTTCAATTCTAGTAGAATCGAATAACCATCTGCGTATTTCTATTTTAAGAAACACATATTTATAGAGAGTGTATTTTACTTGATTTGTAGAGGAATAAAACCAAGTGTATTTATTATATGATGTTCAGTGCTAATTGTTATTGAAGAAACGACCAAAAACAAAAAGGCGTGAAAATCATCTTAATTGCTTTGAGGTACTGGCATACCATATGGAACAATAGAAAATGACTCACGCCTAGGTCGTGAGCAAATCTACTTATTTTTCTCGTTCCATATTTAGAAAAGTGCCAGTTTTCAAAGCGAGATTTAAGTAATATTTACCTTATATTTTATATATAACTGTATTTCAATAACAAATATATAATAAAAAATTAATCAATACAAATTTGTATCGAATAAATATTAATATAATTCCAAAATTTACAGCATGACTGTATTTTCCTTAGAAGAATTAGAAATAATAAATATTCATATAGGCTTAAATATTAGAATTGAGAGATTAAAAAAAGGGTTATCTCAGTTTGATTTAGGAGATTTAATCCGTTCTAATAATACTGCCATTGGAAGAATTGAAAGGGCTGAACATTATAGCTCTTGGTCTAATATTTTATTAATATGCCAAGTACTTGATATCAAATTTGAATCTATTTTTATATTAAGAACTAAGGTACAGCTTTATGAATTAATAGATATATGCTATTCTTTAGATAGTAAACTAACTGCTGAAAAAGAAAAGTATTATAAAAACCTTAAAAATAAGATCAATCAATATTTTAATTAATCCACCAAAAAAAATATTCTAGTCTTTATTATTCTAATTGCACAAATTGGTTTGCATTATTAATACCATTTTATACAACAATGGTTATAAATTAGATTAATTTATATATTTGTTATTTATACGAAACTAAAGCTATAGTAGTTCCGTGAAAAACAATGTTGAATGAAATATTATTACCAAACTGCATGAAATCCAATTTTCAACTAGAATTTGAAAAACATCTTAATAAATTTGCTACATCTCCTTACTTTTTTATCGGTTCTGGATTATCATCTAGATATATAAATACTGAAGGTTGGGAACCACTACTAAAGAATGTTTGTAATGAACTAAATTTAGAAAGGAGCTTTTATTACTATGATTCAAAATCAAAAAAAGACTTAACCAAAGTAGCTAAGTTAATGGCAGAAGATTTATTTGAAAAATGGTGGCAAGACCCTCAATTTTTAGATAGTAGAAATAAATTTTCAAAAGAATCTCTTGATACTGAAAGTCCATTAAAATTTGAAATATGTAAGTATTTTGAGAAAAACACCTACACTATAAATCATGAATACCAACAAGAGTATAATTTATTTCGCAAAGTAAATGTCGAAGGAATTATTACAACAAATTGGGATACTTTATTAGAAAGAACCTTTCCTGATTTTAATAGTTTTATTGGTCAAAACAAACTAATCTTCAATAATTCAGTTGACGTTGGAGAAATTTATAAAATTCACGGTTGTGTTTCTAATCCCAACAGTTTAGTATTAACTGAAAATGATTATGAAATATTTCATGAAAGAAATCCTTATTTAGCTGCAAAGCTTTTAACTATATTCATGGAACATCCAATTATATTTCTTGGTTATAACATTGGTGATACAAACATTCATGTAATTTTAAATTCAATAATTAATATTTTAGATAAAACAAATATTGATAAATTGAAAGATAGATTAATATTTTGTGAAAGAGATAATAATGTTGACAATTGTGAAATCAGTGATGGTAATTTACTTGTTAGCGGTTTAAACTTGCCTATAAAAAAAATTAAGTATAAAGCTCTTGATGAAGTATTTGAAGTTTTAGCTAATAAAAATAGGAGATTACCTATAAAAATTTTACGCCATATGAAACATATGGTATATGATTTTGTAAAAACTTCAAAAAAGAAAAGTAATGTATATTTAGCTGATGAAACTAATATCGATAAATTGGATTTAGACAAAGTACAATTTGTTTATGGATTTGGAATTAAAGAAAATTTATCTCTAGTTGGCGTTAAAGGAATATCACCAACTGATTTATTATTAGATATAATTAATAAAGATTTAAAAGCTGAACCAATAAGTGTTTCAAAAAATGCGTTACCAATAATTCAAGCAAAATATATACCATATTTTAAGTTTTTACGAAACGCAAATCTTTTAGACAAGAATGGTAACATTCCCAACAATGATAATACAAAAGAATTACAGCCAGAGTTTATTCAAAGAATAAACAATATAAAATTATGTGATTTTCATCCAACTGGTTCTTATTTAAATAAGACAGATGAAATTAATTCTAAGTATAAAAGTGTTGAAGAATTAGTTGCTGGAGAATCTCATAGACACGCTACATTATATATATCACTTTTAGAAGAAACAAAATTAAAGCCTGAAGAAATATTTACATTTTTGCAATCTTCTAAATTAAAAGAAGGTAACTTAAGTACAGACTATAGAAAGCTGATTTGCTTATATGATTATTTAAAATATAAATTACAAAAATAATACACACAATAACTAAGCATTCGTCTTGCCCAGAGGGCATGAGAAGTATTACAAGGTTATTAAATACAAAAAACAATAAATATAAAACCTCGCTAAGTGTTTTTAAGCGAGGTTGTTTGTTTTTACGTGAAACCGTAATTTATTGTTAAGAGCTTATTGTATATTTGAGTTTAATTTACGAAATTTAGGTAGTTTTTTATGAAACTATATCTTCTTGGAAAAAACAATGTTACATCATAATAGTATGAGAGACTACGATCTTGAAATTGAAAATACAATAAAATTTAGAATTATGAATAATTCTGAAATTTATGACTTCAGAGACACACCATTTGAAGAACTCATTTCGCAATATTATGAGTTTTGCAAAGAGGATTTGGATACTCAAAGTAGACATGTGAATATTTCACCTAATGTATTTATTTTTAATAATTACTTAACATCAAATGCAGTAGCAAAACGTTTAGATAATGCTTATTCTATAACAATTAATTTAGGTCTTTTAAAAAGATGTAATGATAATTTTCTTCAGAATGAAAAACTAGATGAATATCTAGATTTTCATTATGGAGATATATTGGGAAGTCTTGATAATAAAATTTCAAGATTAGGCTATCAGATCGCTACAAGTTTTACATATTATCACGAATTAGCCCATTTATTTCAATTTGAAAAGAAAAATGAAAATCTTGAATTATTTGAGAATAGCTCAACTTCTTCACAATATAGCTTAATTAAACATTATCTTGAAATAAATGCTGATTCTTTCGCAACAATAGTCTTGACTAGTCATATTTCACAATACTTAGAAAAAAGTTATGGAGATATTTTAAACCAAGAAATTATCGAAAACATATTTAAAATTTTAGGAGCGTGTTTATTAAATCATATTGTTAACTTCTACGATGATATTTCTTCAATATATTTACGAGAACATTCTCATCCTCATCCTTATTTGAGAATATTAAATTCCATTATAAATTTATCACATTATCTAAATCAAAGTGAAATCTTTTATGAAAAAAATATTATTATAGATAGTAATAAATTAACAAATGACATTATTGAATTTTATGAAGAACTTGAAAGTAAAAATATTTTTGAAAGTAATTTTAGAATTGCAATGACTAATGCATCCGATCAATTACAGGAAATAATTGAATATTTAGGACAATTGGTTGAATATAATTTGAGTGATTATAATAATGCATTAGAAGTATGGAACAGACAGTTTACATAATGACTAAGCTCACACTTGTCGATTAGGTAAGAGATTTAATACAACGTAACCTAAATAATAAATAGTAGAAAGAATTATATACATTTCGGTAAATTAAATGTTCTTAATTATTATGTAAGCTAAATAAAATGAAAAATGACTAAATCTAGAATTATACAAGAACAACATACTGCAGGGCCTCAAGCAATAGGATTTGATTATCAATTCTATTACTTTATGTTTTTAGCACTTGATCTTAAGTTTGGTCAAAAAATTGGCTTTGAAGTTAAAGATGATATTCATATTGATAAAGATGATGGTAAAACAACTTTATATCAGGCGAAACATACAATTATAAAAAACTCTAAAGGAAATCCTCAGAATTTAACTGATTTAGATATTGATTTATGGAAAACACTTTCCAATTGGGTTGACTTTATTAAAGCTGATAATACTTCGGGATTTATTAATAAACAAAATTTCATTTTAGTAACAAACAAGAGTGAAAATAACAATGATTTTATAGATTCCCTGAAAATATTCAAAGAAGATAATGATTTTGATAAAGTAAAATCTAAAATAAATGAATTATCTAATAAAACTTTAGATAAAACACTCAAAAAATATATTAAAAATGTTTCAAAACTAAACAAGACAAAACTCTCACAATTTTTACATAAACTAACTATTGAGACAGGTGAGGATGAAATTATTGATAAGATTAAGAAAAGAATATATGAAAAATATTATCAAGAAAACTTAGTTGAACCTATATTTAATAATCTTTCATCTGAACTAAATTTATCAAAATACTTAGATATAAAAGCTGGTCAAAAATTTGAAATATCTGGCGATGAATTTGGAAAACGATTTGGAAAATGTTTTAAAATAGTAACAGAACTTAAACCACTTCCGAAAAGAAATCTACCTATTTTATTACCTGATGATTTAGAAAGTCAAATTTTTATAAAGCAATTAATTGATATTGGTGAAATACAAAGTGGTTCAAATTATATTAGAGAATATACAACACATATGCTCAAGTTTTTGAATGAATTTTCATATTGGTCAGATGAAAACTTTGTACTTCCGACAGATATAGAAGAATTTAAAAGAAATAGTATTCAAATTTGGATAAATGAATTTAGATCTAAATATAGGCAGATTGAACGTCAAATTAATAATGGTTCATCTATTGAAAATTTAGAAGAAGATATTAAAAATTTAGGGATAGAAATCGTTGATTATATAAGAAAGCAAGATTTGTCAATACAAGGTTTCTCAGCATTAGGGATAGAATTTAGTAATGGGTATTATTACACTTTATCTGATAATTTAGAATTAGGATGGCATTTTGATTGGAATAATAAATATAAAAAGGAATGAAAGAAGTTTACTATGTCTATAACAATGAAGCAATTGCAAGTTGTATTTTCTTGTCGATATTCAATAGGGTTGAAGGTTTAGATATTGCACGTTGTTGTTTAGTATTACCATTTCTATTAGATGATCGAACAATTAATTATTTATCAAAAAATAAAAATTGCAAATTAGAGAATATGATTAGAGAGCAGTCGAGATTATTTATATCATTTAATAAAAGATACTTATCACTTTTACCAGTAACAATTAATTCTTTAACAATTTTAAATGCTAGTAATCAAATTAGTATAGAAAATGAAGTTACAACAAATACTATAATAGATTTTGATGATATAACTGTAGGAGACAGATTTACTAGAATACAAGAGGTTATTCCAACATTTTTATCAATGATAGAAATATATTCTACCATTCAACTTTACAGAATGTTAAAAATACAATTATGAGATTTATACTTCATGAAATAAAACTTTGGTTTAAGGATGAGAATTCTGAACCTAAAAATTATGAATTTTTACCTAACAAGGTAAATGTTATAACTGGAGATTCTACAACAGGTAAAACAAGTTTTTGGAATATTATTGATTATTGTCTTTTATCTGGAAAAGTAACCATTCCAACTGAAATTATCGATAAGGTTATGTGGTTTGGTATTCGTTTTACTATAAATGATAAGGAAATCACGATAGTTCGAAAAACACCAAGTAACGGCTCTGTTTCTGCAGATGTTTTTTTTTCCTTAGGTTCTTTTCCTGATAAGCCTATAAATAATAAAAAAATAGCAGAAATAAAAGCAATCTTAGATGAAGAATTTGGTATTAACGATAATTTAAGATTTCCGTTTGGAAAAGGTTTAGGAAAAACAACTTTTAATATTTCTTACAGACATTTTCTACTTTTCAATTCATTAACGCAAACTATTATAGATGCACCAGAAACTTATTTTGACACTACGTTTTATGGAAAAGAAGAATATGATAAAGCTTTGAGTCATATTTTTGATATGGTTATTGGCGTCAATGATATGAAAGACGTTAAAGCAACTGAACGTTTACAAGAAATTGAAAATGGTTTAAAAGCGATTCAAAATCAAGAAAGAGGAAATCAAAATAAAATTAAAAATTATGAAAAGCAAATATTTAACTTAATTGATAAATGCAAAACTTATAATTTTATTGAATATTCTGATTCTTTCGATAATGTAGATGATGCAATATTGATTATTAAAGAAATAATTGGAAATACAAAGAAGATTGCTGAAAACTCAAATTTGTTTTTAGAAATAAATAACTTGAAGAAAGATAAGAATGAATTAAAAGCCCAAGTTAATGCTATAAATCAATATCAAAAAGAATATGATTTATATAAGAAGAACTTAAATAAATCTGTTGATAGTCTACAACCTATTGAATTTCTAAATCAAAAATTATCAGACCAATTAGTTGATTCATATGAAACAAGGTTATTTGTTGAATCTTTAGAAACATCTTTAAAAAATATTAAAGCAAATCTTTCAAAAAAAATTGAAGAACCTTTAAAAGTTAGTGGAAACGTAAAGCAATTACAATTACAAATTCTGGAAATTGATAAACGAATAAATCAACTGAACGATATTAATAAAAATTATGAATCAGAAGGGCAAAAATTGATTGATATTGGGAAAATTGAAATTCTATTTGAGCAAATTTTTAACAATAAAAAAATCAAACCTATTGATACTGTCAAACTAAATAGTCTGAATGAAGAGAAAGAAAGATTATTAAAAGTCCGAGAGGATACCTCACAAATAAAATTCTCGATGAAAACGCTACTAAATAAGAGTATTCAACGAAACTTTAACCAATTAAGTTCTTTAGCTAAATACAATAATAGTCGAGTAGAGTTTAATAGTGAAAATTGGACTTTAGAATTGATTCCTAATGGAGAGTTGTTTCCATTGAGTAATATTGGAAGTGCATCAAATTACATGTTTATGCATCTATGTCTTTATTTAGGTTTACACGAGCATGTTTTAAATATAGAACAAGATCACGTACCAGAATTCTTATTTATTGACCAACCAAGTACACCATATTACGAGGGAAAAAATGATGATAAAGCAAAATTACTTGATGCTTTTCAATTATTGAATTCTTTTCTTGATTACATTAATGTTGAAAAGAAGAGACATTTTCAAATTTTTATGGTAGAACATGCATCAAAGGAATATTGGTTAGACAACAACTTATCATACTTTCATACAGTAGATGAGTTTATAAATGGCAAAGGATTAATACCAAATGATATTTACAATAACTAATTATGCAAAAAATAACAGTAGGGCAAATCAATAAATTTATAGTTCATTCAATTGGCAATAAGAATAATGGAGACGGTGTACGTTTTTCTGAAATTCCTACTAATTTCGATAGAATAGAAAAACATATAACACAATTAGTTAACAATAGCTTTAAGTTTGATGAATTTTATAATTTTTTCTTTCAAAATAATTTAAACCTTAATCCTGTTCAACAATTCGTAAGCGCTATATTCGATAATAATAATTCATTTATTGAACAATCACAAAATATTGGGCGATATTTATACGATAAGAGTAATCATCCTCAAATAAAAAGTGGGGAGTTGTGTATGATTTATTTTATTGATTGTTTAATTGATGATGAATTAATAGATTGTATTGGGATTTTTAAATCAGAAAACAAAGACACTATTCTTAAAATTAATAATAAAGAAAAAGGGTTTGAGTTAACAGATGAAAAAGGAATAAATACAAATAAATTAGATAAAGGGTGTTTAATTTTTAATATAAGTAAAGAAGATGGATTTTTAGTATCTATTGTTGATAATACTAATAAAAGTTCAGAAGCTCAATATTGGAAAGAAAATTTTTTAGGGGTACAACCTATTAAGAATGAATATCATCAAACTAATCAGTTTTTAGGTATTGCTAAACAGTTTGTTACGAAACAATTAGATGAAGATTTTGAAGTAAGTAAAACTGATAAAATAGATTTTTTAAATCGCTCTGTGGATTATTTTAAAAAGAATGAAACATTTGACAAACAAGAATTTGAGGAACAAGTTTTTGGAGATAGCAATGTAATAGAATCATTCAGAAAATTCGACCAAACTTACAGACAAGAAAATGAAGTAGAACTTGAGGATAATTTTGAAATATCTACACAAGCGGTAAAAAAACAAGCTAGAGTGTTTAAAAAAGTATTAAAACTCGATAAGAATTTCCATATTTATATTCATGGAAATAGAGAGTTGATTGAACAAGGAATTGACGAAAACGGACGAAAATATTACAAAATTTTTTACGAAGAAGAATCTTAAATAAGCATTAATTTTAAGATATCATTTCATTTAAAACAACCACTAAAAAAGCTCTTATCCAAGAGCTTTTTTGTTAAAGAAATGTTTTGGGTAAAAGTACTTTTTACCGAGCTTAAAACAAGGAATTGTCTTGTTTCTCCTCATGCGATACAACGTTTTGTCACTAACGTTAAGTAGCCTTTGCACATCTGCACTGTCGTAGAATCCGTGATCTTTGTCCGTGGGTTGTATATTCGTAATTAATTCTACTAAAAGAAGTTTTAACTCGTTGCTATCCTTCTCTTTTTGTTTAAAAAAGTAAGTGTTTTGCATACGTTTTAATTTACTTAATTTCAGTAAGATACGGGTTTTAATTGATTAAAAAAAATCATAAGAGGAAGTAGGGATAGGGGGATTCTATAATTCTTCTTTTCATTTTTCAATATTCAAATTCATTTTAACAATGAATTTTAAAACCGTCATTGCTGAAGAGTCGAGATTATTGTAAATAAGAATTTTAAAGCCGACATACGATTTGCAGACGAGCTTCAATCCATTGAAGCGAGCGTTAAAAAGATTAGTGAGCGATAGCGAGTCATTTAATATTTTTAGAGAGTAAAATGAAGATTGAACGTCGAAAATCGCAGTCTTGACGTTTTTGGTTCGTTTTTGCGTCAAGGTAAAAATGAACGTAATAAAATAATGAACTACTAATTATCTTCATATTATCATAAATTATATTCAGAATAACATCTCGCTGTCATTCTGAGCTTGTCTCAGAATCGCATCCAATATGCCATTTCGAGATATCGAGAAATCTTTTGTCACTTTTTTTAGTCAAAAAAACTAACGAAAAAAGACTTGGCTGTAAACCTCTCGACTAAAAATGTTCTCATTTCACTAAAGATTTTAAAAACCCTACGGGCTAAAACCTTTTTTACGTTGCATTCAACCATTTTCTTAACGTGTGAGTTTTAATGCCGTTTTCTTAATTCTTTTTCAATATTCAAATTCACTTTTAACAATGAATAAATAAAGTAATTAGTGAGTAATTGTTATTTATCGTCTAAGTCTTCGATACAACGTTTTACAAACGTCACTCTGACTGACGATAAAAAGAAGCTGAAATGAAATCAGTTTGACAAATTACATCTCACATCTATTATCTCAAATCTCACATCTCCTACTAATACTGATAAGAGCTTTTAATTTATAATGTGATGCGTTCTAAAAATCGTCTTCAATAATTTCCTGCACACGTCCAATTTGTCCATCCGTCAAACGCACTTTTATACCATGATGATGATAAGGCGAAGAAGTCAATAAATCTTTCACGATACCCTCAGTCAATTCGCCAGTTCGTTGATCCTTTTTCAATACAATATTAACCAGCATACCAGGTTTTATATTTGCTCTTGTTTTACCATCCATATTACAAATATCTTAAAATAAATGGAAAAGATATTCATTCTGTTGTAAAGGAAATTAAAAAATACATTCATCTGGAAGGTAATAATGAAATTGTAGTTGTATTTGATCCTCTTTTTCAATAAAAATTAAAATTTAGATTTTTTGAAAGCGTTTTTTTGCTTTTACGTGAAACCATAATTTATTGTGAGATAGTTTTTTGATATTTGATAAAATAGTATAAAACTAAAAATAATGACAAGAATAATTTTACAAAATGACAATATAAATCTTGATACCAGCAAAAAGTCAACAATTACCGCAGGTTTTATTAGTGATAGAGATATTTTAAGAAAGCGATCAAAAAAATACATGGATTTGATAGCTGGACTTGATGCAAAAACCCTGACAGAAACAAAAGGAATGGAGGAGTTAATGAATTGTATACAAGAAGAGTTTGGTACAGCCGAATTAGCGAGTTTGCCCCTGGGTATAGTTTCTAAATGTTTTCTTGGACATCCTTATGAAGTACATACACTTGATTTGATTGGTAATCAAATTATTAAACATTACAAAAGTAATGAAATAATGGAGGGTGATTTTGAAAAAGCTAGAACAGTAGCTATGCATAATGCTTATGCAATGGTTGAGGTTTATACTGACAAAATGATCTTAATTCGCGAAGACGGAACAGCATCTAAATTATAAATTTAATAAACACGTATAAATATGTCACAACAGGTAATATCATATGCAGACCTATCTATTATTAATAGTGCTTTACGGTCAATTAGTAGTGATCTTTCAGGCGTACATTCCGAATTAGGAACACTTAATTTTAAACAAGATCAATTAGAAAGTGAATTAGTGAAACTTGCTGAGGCTTTTGCAGATTTTGTTGCAGCAGATATTAAACATAAAGCTTTGCAACTTGCTGAAACACGACAAGGTAACTTGAAACAAGATTTACAGATTAAATTTGGTTATTATGCAGATGTACGAAGAATGGCAACTGGAATTTTACAAGGTGTGGATACAGGTGTTGTGAGTGATGATACATTAAAATTTACAACCGAAGAGGTGATGATAAAAGCACCAGGTTACTGGTTAGCACCCGCTTTAGTAGCGTTAGCAGCTTGGGTAAGAAGTGATAGAGGTACAAATGAAAAAGCATTGAATGAGGCATTAAAAAGAGATGATTATAAAACAACACTTTTCTTTATGCTAATTATGAGGAGGCTTGCAAGAAATGAAGCGAGTATGAAATGGTTAGAACGCTATTTTATGCATCAAAATCCACATCATTTGGACAGAGAATTTATCGTTATTCTTGAGGCTGTAACAACCGGTGTATTTCCTCCTGCTGCAAGACAATTAATGATAACAAATGTAAAAAATTGGTTAGATCAGCTTACGCAAGGAGATACGTATATTAACGAGCAAAAATCACAATGGGTAGCATTCTTCGAAGCTAAAGGTTCTTTACCAGAAGGTAAATATCCTTTATTAGAGAAGTTTTCAACCAATTGGGATCTTTTAGAAAATTCTTTGAAAGAAGCTAAAACACATGATATTTTAAATACTCATTTTAATGACATCGTATCTTCTTCAGCAGATTTTTCAAAAAGTGTTAAAGTTCAATTAGATGAGATTCTTTCTTTATTGGTAACAAACTTTGATGATGAAGAATTGCCATTGCAAGAAGAAGTTAGATTGAATCAACTTATCATTCAAATGCATGGAGATAAAACAGCTGCGCAAGCAATGATGAATGCTGAAAAACATATTTTCGATGAAAAGGTTGACTTTTTACAACTTCTAACAAACGCATCGTTTAATCCTGAATTGGCTGGGGCAACAAAAGTTACTCAAGCACTAGCTGTTTCGATAAGTCAACCTTGGATAATTGAAGCTCACGATACATTTACTGCACAAAGTAGAAGTAAAATTCCACAACTAGTTGAACTTAATATAGACGATTTCAAAACAACTACTAAAGATGGTAGTAATGAAAATGAACTTATAGAAGAGCAAGAAATCTTTTATAAGAATATGTTAGATGCTAAACTTCGTGAACTTTCATTTCCTTTTGCTGGTGTATTGATTGGAGCATTTATTTGTATACTAGGTTTTTGGGCTTTTAGTTTGCATCCTATAGCGGGTATAGTTGGACTTGGTATTGGAGCAGTTTTGATATGGAATGCTCTAAATAGTCATAAGAAAAAGAAAAAAAGAATAATAGAGAATATCGAAGAACGTAAGCAAAAAGCAAAAGAAGTTTTAAGAGGATGTATAGCTGAAACAGTTGATTACAGAAAAGAACATACAATGGAAGATAGAAATGCAGAAAAAGTAAGAGAGCTTTTACAATCAATTATTCCCGAAGATTTCTCGAGCATATCAAAAGAAACGGCAAGAAATATTATTTAACATTTTAAACTTAGATTGATGAATAAAATTATTTTAGGTGACAATACCAATGAAAACCCAATAACTAATCAAGAGAATAATATCGAACAAAAGAAAGAAAGCAGTGTGACTAATCCGAAACCAAATTTGTTTCAGGGAAGAACAGAAGCTGAAAAAGGAAATTCTAAATTTCCTGATTGGGATATAGTTCCGCCAAACCAATTTATAAATCCACGAATCAAACCGCAATAATGGTAGGGCTAACAACATATTCGGACTGGGTTAAACTATTGGATGAATTCGGGAATGGAAATGATACGGTTTTCGAAGACTTGAGTAATGGAAGTTTTACCGTAGATGCTGGAACAGTTTCACGTTTTTATTCAAGAGTAGAAGAAGCTTATAAAAAACGTAAACAATCTTGGCTTGATCAATTTCACCGTTCATTTCAATTTCAAAATTTTAAAACTATGAATGACTTTGAAATTGCTTTGAGAAATGGAAAGCAAAATTTATACCCATTAAATAAATTCGTAGGATTAAAAGGTTTTCCTGAAAATTTACAAAAAACACTAAAGAAAGATCTTGAAGACTTTGTAAATGAAATTAAACAATCTTTAAAAGATAATGTTTCAAAAAATTCTAATGGTAAAGAACAAATGTTAATTATGTTGAATGCATTTTATTTGAGTGAATTACCAGAAGAAATTAAATCTGAAAACAAAAAGAGTAAAGAGATAACAAATACATTAATACCACCAACAGGTAGAAAGATACTATTTTAATATGGCAAATAAAACAGAGTTCAAAACTTCGCTTTTACGAATGTTTCGAGCAAGAATACCTTTTATCTCAATTAGAAGTATAGAAAGAGCACGGGTTTTAGAAGTTATTCAACAATTAGCAGAAGAAATTAATATACCAATTTATGTCCATAGTTTATCTCATGGTACAATGGATATAAAATCAAAGAAGAGTGTAAATGAAGATCGTTCTGTAGCAGGAGGTTTAGATTATGCCGTACAAAATATTTCGCAAAGACAGAATTTAACTTTTGTATTTACAGAAGTTAGTGATGTAGAAGATGATAATTTAGTTTCGAGACATATCTACGATTGTATTGTACAGGCAATAGAAAGAGGAGGAAGTATTTGCTTGATTACGACTAAGAGTATTTGGCCTCAGTTGCAACGTTTGGGAATGACTATAACGCTTGATCCGCCTAATGAAGAAGAAATGCTAGAAGTGGTTAAAGAATGTGTTATTCCTTACAAAGGATCTATACCGCTAGAATGGGAAGAAACAGAATATAGAATGGCTGCATCTATTTTAGCTAATATGACAAAGATTGAAGCAGAAAATGTATTGGCAACTCAAATGGCAAAAGGATCTTTGACAAAAGATGATATCAAAGAGTTGAGTAATGCAAAGGATAAGTTATTTAGTGATATATCTGGATTAGAAAAAGTGAAGCTTGATCCTTCTACTTTATCAGTAGCTGGTCTTAGTGGACTCCAAAGCTGGCTTGATAATCAAAAGCAATTATTAACAGCTGATTTAAAAGCTAGAAAGATGAGACCTCCGCGTGGTGTATTATTAGTTGGTGTACCTGGTTGTGGAAAATCATTATCAGCAAAATTTATTGCTGCAAATTGGAATTTACCTTTATATCGACTTGATCTTGCAGCAATACAAGGACAATATTTAGGACAATCTGAAAATAGATTAAAAGAAGCATTGGCTTCTGCAGATAATGCGGCACCTTGTATTTTATGGATTGATGAGATAGAAAAGGGGCTTTCTGGTGCTACTGGCGCTAATGATGGAGGAACTTCAACTCGAATGGTTGGACAATTCTTATTTTGGCTTCAGGAAAGTATGGCAAAAGTATTTGTAGTTTCAACGGCAAATGACGTTTCTAAATTACCTCCCGAACTTTTACGTAGAGGACGTTTTGATGAATTATTTTTTGTTGATCTACCAGGAGAAGCTGAACGAATGGATATTATTAATTTATACATAAAACGTAATCTTTTAAATCAACCATCTGCTGAGACTCTCAATCAACTTGTTGAAATTTCAGAAGGATTTGCAGGATCAGATATTGAGGGTGCAGTAAGAGATGTAGCAATACAGGCTGTTATCCATGGGGATGAGATAGTAGATGATACACTTTTTGAAAAATGTTTTAAAAATATAGTTCCATTGAGTAAAACAGCTCCTGAAAAA
>NZ_DLJI01000024.1:27381-29346 GCF_002484185.1 Empedobacter sp. UBA7620
AAATTGAATCAATTAGAAATTGGGGTAGAGAAAGAGCTGTACCTGCTTCTGGAGTTTCATGGGGAACCTCTCCATACGATAAAGGAATTGGTAAACGTTCTATTATTATTTAAGCTTATTTATTTTTATCAATTTAGAGATACACATTTTTCTATATTGAAGGAAAGAAATCAATAACCTCGTTTAAATATTTTTAAATGAGGTTTTTCGTTTTTACATGTAATCGTAATTTATTGTGAGATGGTTTTTTTTATATTTATAGGAATATTATATAAAATAAGGATGTCAATAGTATTTTCAGAAACATTTATATTAAACTTAGTTAATTGATATATTAGCGAAAATATATCGAATTATCGTCAAACTATGAAATTTATAAAAGGTTGCCTTCTTACGTTACTAATTTTTATTACTGCAATAACCTCTCTGATTTATTTTTACAATCTTAGATTATCAAAAGAACTAATTAAAGAAAACGAAAAACCTAAAAATTCTTTACTTGCATACAAAGACAAAATGTCTGAAAGAAATAAATTAATACTTAATTCTAATGTTTCTGATAGTCTAAAAGTTTTAGCAAAAAAATCGGATTCAATCATCAAAAATTCTAATAAAATAAATGATAATTTATGGACAGAATACAAGATTAATCAGAAACTTTATGATGATAAAAAGTTCAAAAAATTAAATGAAGAATTGCAAGAAAAATATAATCAATATAACTCAGATGCACAGGAATTTAATTTTCGCTGGCTTTTATTTCCTTTAAATATTGTTTTATCTAACAATAACCTTAGAAGTTATGATAATATGTATACAATTGATTATGGAATAGATAATTCCGAAAATATGATAAAACGTAAAAAAGTTGACCATTGGATTGAAACTGGAGAAGTAATAAACTAGAAACCTTTTACTGACAAGTGGAACTACTGTACAAGTATAAAAAAACGTTAGCTGTATTTATAAAATTAAAATCACTGAACCTTAAAAATGCTATTTTCAATTAAGAAAATTCTATCAATATTATTGATCATATTTTTTATCTCTTTCTTTATAGAATCTCCGTTCAGAAAAGGAGGAATTTCTCTAAAATCACAATTATTATTAATAGGTCTAACTTTTGGATTATCGCTAATCTACTCAATTCAAACACAAAATAAAGAATTTAGTCAAATTCAAAAGTTCGTTAAATTCCTATCAGTTGTTTTATCTACCGGAATTGGTTTAGCTATAAGTACGATAATAAGTCATGATTATTTAGAGAAATTGTATGGTTTGGATTTTCAACTATATTTAAATGAAACAATTTCAACTATTTCATTTTTAACCATAGCATTTTTGATATCAGCACTACAAATAGAAATATTAAATAAGATACTTAAAAGTTATAACTACAATTAACTGCGCGATTTTAATTTTAGGCACAATCTCTTTAGAATTAATTTTATAGTTTTTGCTTTTACGTGAAACCATAATTTATTGTGGGATGGTTATAGTATGTTTGAGGATAATTGTAAGAAGTAATGATATGTTTTTAGGAAACTTGACTATATTTTACGTCGTAAAAATAATAGTAGTTGTATTCTAAATAAACACTCTAAAATTATATTATGTACATTTTCTCTGAATATTTTTCTGAGTTTATAAAGTCTTATAAATCTAAAACTGAATTACCAAAAGGATTTACGCTTATTTAGATACAATCCACAACACTTTTATAATGTTAGTTATAAAAGAAATATATTTCACGCCAAAAAATTCTAAACTTCTTCAAAAAATATTTTTTACAAGAAGTTAAATGTTAACAATTTGGCTTGATTTAATTAAATACACTAAAAATATTATTAGAATAAATATTCATTTTAAAAATATTTTCCTGAATTAATGCGCTACTATGTTATGCATATGTCGTAAAACTACTACATATTCGATTGTAAACGTTTAAAAACGGTTAATTAAAAT
>NZ_DLJI01000051.1:0-31496 GCF_002484185.1 Empedobacter sp. UBA7620
CTTAGCACCATTGTAGGGTTTAAATGGTCTTTTCATAGGTTTAGAGTGTTGATTTTTATTAATTTAGTCACACTAAAGTAATAAAAACAAATGAAAAAGCAAGAGAAATTTTATTTTCATAAAATACCCTTGCTTCAACCTCTTACTGCTATGCGGCAGTACCTTACATAAAAGTAATAAAAATTAATTAACTATTAATAGTATTGTTTCTATTTTTCTCTTCTTACTTATCCTATGGTTTCTTTTTTATATAAAAAAAGGGTGAACCCATCACGGTAACACCCTTAAAAATAAAAAAACAAATTAGTTTAAATAATAAACAAAATAATGAGCAAGTAATAAACTGTACTATATTATATATATAGTCAGAAATTCAAAAAAGTCAAGTATTAATTAAAATATTTTCGTAAATTAATGTTCCTAACTAACTACTTGACCTATGAAAACATTTTACTTCTTATTATTTATTCTGTTTGCTTCTTCATGTACCAACAAACAGCGCCAGCAAGACAAGCTTCTAATTGAGCTAAATGAGTCAAAACAAGAAACTGTAAGACTTCAACACAAGTTACAGCAACTGCAAGACGAACTTGACAATTGTAAACTTAATTATTCTGCTACGGATGAGGTCTCACCTACTTCAGCCACTTCTCAATAAAGCTATTTGCATAACGAGCAAGTGATTTAACAATAATACTCGTCTGTTTCAATATTTCGTCCGAAAAGTGTCCACTAAGGGCGCAAAAAGCGTAAACAACTTCATTACTCAAATCAAGATATGAACTTAAGAAAGTTCCTAGAATCCAACTCACAAAAACGCCAGTAAAAATCGACTGGATGAATTGGATTCTGTTTAATTTTTTCTTGAATCCTGCTATGATAGCGCCAGCGACACCAGCGCACAAGAAAGCAATATCTTTAAGAGTAATTGGAAGCTGTTTGATGAGGTCTAAAATGTTTAATAGATAATCTTTCATAAAAAAGACAACATTTGAGTTGTCTTTTATAAATAGTATATATTATTTTGATTAACTAAATATTTACGATAGGGTTATAAGTTAAATCAATAACATTGATAAAATAGTCTAAATTTAAATCTAATTCACCTCTATAACCATAATCGTTATAATATTCATAAAACTTCATAAGCTCTTCACTATTAAATTTTGATTTAATATTCAATTCATAATTTGAAATCTCTCTGTTAAAAACATATACTTTTTCTCCGTAACCATTATTTAAATAACTATTATAATAATTCAAGAAATAAGCTTCAATTTTTATACAATCTCTATTATCAAAATTTAAATCAGTTAAAATTTCAAACATTTTAGTATGAGCATCTGCCATTTTTAAAGTCTTATTAGATAACCCTAAGTAAAAATCGTTTTGAATAAATTTACAATAGATAATAAAACACAAAAAGTCTGGTATTAAGTATTTATTTGTACTTAACGTTTTTAATGAAATCCTAATATGAGACATTATTTTTTCTTGCTCTCGAAGATTTAAAATCCCAATATAATTTTTTAATGATTTCATAAATCCATCTCTATCATATTGAAATTCTCGAATTTTTATTCTTTCATTACTATTTAGAAAAGAATCAAAATCATAATAATCATATAAATATTCAAAAAATTTATTTTTGTCTGGTTGCGGTATTTCAAACTCTACATCAATAAATCGTTTCAGGTATTGATTAGCATCAATTTTTTCTGAACCATAAACACCACAAATTGCATGACCCAATTGTATTTTATCTATTGACAAAACAAAAATAATATTTGGTACATTAAAAAAATGCTTTACTTGTTCTAGTAATGAAACTGAATAATTCGGTCTACAACGATCTAATTCGTCAATGAAAAATATCAAAGGTTTTCCATTAAAATTATTCGCTACAAAATCGCCTAAACTCTTTCGAAATTCTTTTATTGATTCTTTTCTTTTAACATAATCATTTACATCTGCTTCAAAAATTTCTGTAGCTGTTTTAATTGATTCATGAACTACATCAATTATTAATTCTGAATCAACATATTTGTTTAGAACCCCTTTTGCTATAGCTGGTAAAATATTCTTAGATAATTTTGCAGCACTACTTACAACTTTATTAAATGTTATACTTTCTTCTTTCTTAATAATATTTAATTCACCAATCAGAGCAGTTAAAGGATTATCTTCAAAGTCATTTTCCCAAGCGTTGAAATAAATTGTTTCGTAACCTTTATTAGTTAGCATTTGCTCCCACATCTTTACAAATGTGGTTTTTCCTGCACCCCATTTATTATTAAGTGCTAAAACAAAACCATCACCATAATTTTCAATTAAACTTGTAAGAACAGTCGCATACTTCTCTCTATCGAGTTTACAGTTATTAAATGGATATTTTTTATCTATTTCAACATCATCATGTTTAATCAAATTTTTAATTTTGGTAATAGTAGTTGAGATTTGCAATATCAAATTTTGAAGAAACAATAACCATTATGACGCAAGATGACGTCGACGGATCATTTAAAGATCAAAACATGAATACAATAATATATATGTGAAAGCACAGTATTTATTATCAAAATTTGAAAAATGGCACTAAACAAGCCAAACAAGCAAGTAATCAAGTTGATAGACATTCTGTACTCTAGTGACGTTTGTTCGTTGCTGAGAATTTCTCAAAAGACTCTTCAGCGCTGGGAGAAGAAAGGCTTACCGTATACAAGAAGTGAACACACAAACATGAAAATGTATGTTGAGAGTGAGGTTTCTGCATGGTTACTTGGTAACAATAAATAATAAAGGGGCTTAACGCCCCTTATTTATTTGTATTTAAAAAATTCTGAATCCAAATTCTTAGTAACATCAAAGAACTCAATTGCACGGTCAATCTCACTTCTACGATCATATATAGAGAATGCAGTTCCATCATTCATCGCCTTATGAGTCATTGCTTTCACCTTGTACCTATCAACTCGCAAGTTAAGAAGATTGGTAATAAAGCTTGCTCTACAAGCATGACTACTCACTACTTCGCTTAGTAACTTATTTTCTTTTATTTGTCCTTTACCGTAAACATGGTGAGTTACCACAACTTTATCTTTTATCCCCATCTCACTCAGCAATGCTCTTATCTGATAGTTAACCATTGGAGCGGTACTCAACTTCGGAAACTGTCCCATCATTCTATCATATATTTCAATTGCTGGCTTCATGAGCGGACTTAACAGCTCAACACCAGTCTTGCTTGCTCTGTTTTTTATCGCAAAAAATTGCTCACCAGTTGGAGTCGTAATCAGCTGAGGTTTATCACCTCGCAATTTATTGATTGACTCAAATCGCATTCCAGTAGTTACTGCCAACATTATATAATCTTTACCTTTTTGAGTTGTATTCTTCTTTGGTTTATAATTATATATTTGTAATAACAATTCTTCGGTTAAGTAATATTCTTTTGCGCTAGGTTGCATATTAATAATCAACCTCTCATCTCTTAAGTTCAGTGTATTATGCAACTCGTAACCTCTTTGTTGTGCTTTACTCAACAAGAATCTCAAGCGTGTTGTAATCACACTGATAGTGTTAATTGACTTTCCTACCTTGTGATGTATTTTGCAATGAATTTCTTTATTTTTACCTTTTATTTTATCAATCGCAAGCTGGTTAGTTACTTCAACAAAATCGTTATAAATATCAAAACTAAAATCACTTATAAGGAGCTCCAACCCCTTACTCTGTTGATAGTTTTTTATATGGTGAATTACGCTTAAATAATTCCAAATTGTGCCATCACTGATCTTCTTTTTGTTTTTCAGTCGTAGCTCTTTTACCTCTTTTACATAGTCATTAATGAAGTCAACTAAGGTAATATTTGAACTTGTTTTTTCTTCAACTTCTTTACCTAAATTGACGAGTAATTTAGTTTTAAATTCGTCTTTACTTGGCTTCTTTTCGATCACTCTAAAATAAAGCTCGGTTTGATTTACAGCTTGCTCGAATTTTTCAATATAATCTCTGAAGATCAAATTTGATGGTTTTTTAGATTTAAAGAATCTATCTCTATTATACTTGTAATTATCACTAACGTCTCCAAAATCTTGTGGAAAGATTGATTTACCAATAGATACCTTAAGCCGTTCTTGTGATTGCGAAAATACACCAGTGATGTACGCAAAAACTGGTGATTGTTTACTTGTGTCTTTCGACTTTAATTGATAGTTTATCATTTTAAAAACTTTATATTTGTGTTTAAATTATAAAATTACGACCCCATTTCGGGGCGTAAAATAGGGTGAGATTAGATGTCCTAAACTGTCCCAGAGTGTCCTAAAACTGCTTAAAAAAGCCCTTTTTTGAAACACTTTACAAATTTTAAACAAAAACATAATAATGTGTTTATCAATATTTTAAACCATTAAAAAGTAAGTTTTATCAAAATTAAAGAATAAAAGTGGAGATTGTTATAATAATCGTATTGATTTTATTGAACGGAATTTTTTCCATGTCAGAAATGGCACTTGTTTCGTCAAGAAAATTCAAATTAGAAAATCAAATGAAGAAAGGAAGTTCTGGGGCTAAAACAGCTTTAGAACTTGCTGAGAATCCAAACAAATTTTTATCAACCGTACAAATCGGAATTACCCTTATTGGTATCTTGTTAGGGGTTTTCTCTGGTGATAAACTAACTGCAGATTTAACAGAATTTTTAACATCTATCGCTTTCATTGCACCTTACGCCAAAACACTTTCTCCAATTATTATGGTGGTTATCATCACTTATTTTTCGATTGTATTTGGCGAATTATTACCAAAACGTTTAGGAATGAAATTTCCTGAAGTGGTTTCTACTATTGTTTCGAAACCGATGAAATGGTTATCTATCATCACTTCACCATTTGTTTGGTTATTAACGGTTACCAATAATTTTTTCTTAAAACTATTTGGTATTAAAGACGATAGCAGCGAAGTTGTTTCGGAGGAAGAAATAAAAAATATCATCAAAGAAAGTACTGAAGGTGGTGAAATTCAGGAAAAAGAACACGAAATCTTAGAACGTGTTTTCGAGCTTGGAGATCGTCGTGTGAATACGTTAGCAACACATCGTTCAGAAATTGCTTCATTAGATATTTCGGATGATTATGAGAAAGCCCGTGCAAAAGTCAAGAAAAACAAATACTCAGCCTATCCCGTTACCAAGAACAATAATTTGGATGAAATCGTTGGGATTCTGAAACTAAAAGATATGTTTGGGGTAAGTAAGGAAGATTTTAGCCTGAAAAAATTTATACACAAACCTATTTTTGTCAACGAGAATTCATTTAGTTATCCGTTGTTGGAAATGTTACAGAATTCGCAAGCGCATTTCGCAATTATTTTAGACGAATATGGTACGACGGCTGGTATTGTAACAATAAATGATATTTTGGATGAATTGGTTGGTGATACACCAGAGAACCAAGACGAAGATTATGAAATCGTAGAACGTGAAGATGGTACATGGTTGATCGATGGGCAATTTTCGATCTATGAATTCGAGAAGTTTTTTGAAATTGATATAGACGAAGACATCGAAAATAGATACGTTACCGTTGCTGGGATTTTCTTGGACAAATACGAAACCATTCCAAATGTTGGTGATAAGGTAGAAGTAGAAGATTTGACGCTAGAAATTGTAGACAAAGACGGTAATCGTATTGATAAAATATTGGCATATCGTAAGAAATAAAAAAAACTCAACCAAAATGGTTGAGTTTTTTTTGTAACTCACTAATTTATTTTTTGAGCAGTAATATAATTTTCTCCATTAGCACTACTTCCTAGACCTGTAATTGATATTGTAGCAGATGCAGCTTGTGTAGTAGAACCATTACTATAATTAGAATATTTTCTAGAACCTTGCCAGAGTGTTAAATAATATCTTTTCTTAGCTGTACTTGTATTTGTAATAAATACCTTCCCGTTAATAACAGCATAAAAAGCATCTGTTGATCCACTAGACCCTCCAAAAATCACTGTCGATCCTCCTATTAACCAACCACTTTCTGAAGTTAGAGGTAAATCTCCAGATTGATTAACCACTACAGCTGTAGTTTCTTCTGTAAAAGTAAATTTATTAAAAACATAGTTTAATCCTGCTACACTAGCAGGTAAACCAAGATTTACCAATACATTAGCTTCTACCTCCCATTTACCTGGATCTAAATCTATATAAGAACCTAAATGTATCTTATCTATTGTTGCTACCGTTGTTGTTAAAGATATTGTATTATTATTTGTTGTTACTCCTGCCCCTCCACCTATTAATTGAATAGCTGAATTGGCTGGTCTCATAACTCCTCTAACTTTACTTACTGTAACTTCAGACCATTTAGCAACACCATTATTATCAGAAGTTAAAACTCTATTTAGAGCTTGAGTTCCATCATTTATTGTAACAGCAGATAATGGAGTTGTAGTTGTACCTCCTGAAACTACATGTAATTTCGTTGTTGGAGCTACTATTCCAAGCCCTAAATTACCAGCATCTGTAGCAACAACCTCTGTGCCAGCAACTCTCGTAACACCGTTAGAAGTAGTTCCTAACTCTACACGGGTATTAGCAGAATTATTAACCCAAGCATCGTTTGTTGTATCTGCATCAGTAGAATTTAATAATTTTATCCAAACAGTACCATTAAATGTATAATAACCTGATGAAGTTATTTGAACTACCTGTGACAGACTTGCTCCAGACGCCCCTCCTGTAACATCAGATACATAAACCAACGCACCCGTTTGTAAAGCAGCATATGTACCTGCAGCTTTATTTGCCAATTCTGTTTTTGTCATATTAGGAGGTATTACTCCATCTACAGAAGTTGTAGGTGTATTAGTAGATTTTCTAACATCTAAAGTAGCCTTAGGATCATTTGTTCCTACACCGACTTGTGCATTTACGTACCAAGTTAAACCTAAAAAAATCAGGCTAAGTAAAGTTTTTTTCATTATAGTAATATTTCTAATTGGTTGGTAGTTAAGAGAAATATTATTTTTGGCAAATATACTATATTATAAATATTATAGTATACAAATAATTTATAAAACAAGAAAAATCAAGCAAATAGACAAATTTCAATTAGAAATACACGACAAAGTATTTTATCATTCTTCATCTTTTCAAAAAATATTTGGCGTTTCAAACATAGTCGATCACGTCTAGACGTAGCTGACGTGGTTCTGAAGTAAGCTGACGGCGTTTGTAACGTATATTTTGACGTTATTGACGCCAAATTTGGCGTCCAAGGCGTCGTTGACCACGTCCCGAAGGCTAAAATATACGTCGCGAACCACGTCGACGGGGTAATTTTGGAAGCTGGCTTGTTTCGGGACGTCAAACTATGTCTAGAATAATAGTCTTTTAATATACCTCAAAAAAAATGTAGTCAAAAAGACTACATTACATATAACTAAAATCCACTACTTATTCAGCTGCTGGTATATTAGCTGTTGTTGTACTTCCTCTACTCGAAAAAAATTGTTTCAAATCACTACGTTTTTGTTCGTAACCACTTGCCGAGCTTCCTGCTTTATAAGCCGTCTACGAATAATCTTCTAATGCTGCTTGGTAATTATCAAAATCATGCAAAATTTTGGCATTGTATACTTTATCTATTAATGTATTGATGCGCGCCAAAATAGTTTCTATATTTTCTCTACTTTCATAATCTCTCAAAAACTCCGCCCAATCTACATCTGGCGCAGCTAAATTGGGTTAATTGGTATAGTAGTCATATACTTTGTTTACAACCAATTTGTTTTGCTCGTTGATGCTTCCATATTTTCTACGATCTTCGGAAGTTAAATTAAAATCAATCTCCTGCAATTCATTTTCTAATGTTGTTAAGGCATCTTGCACAGCAACTACTTGCTCTGCAGAAAGGTGTTTGTTGTTTAGATTGGTAATAGGCATAATTGTTTAAGTTTTTATGGTTAATACTTAAAACTATTAATAATAAATGAGTTAACAAAAAAAATCTCAACCAAATGGTTGAGATTTTAGTAAATATTTTATTTGTTATTAATTATTGCGCTGATCTTGATACATCTATCAAATAATTAAGATGCGTAAACATATATTGTTTAACTGATTCTATTTTCACATTACCAGTTGCAGGAGTAACTGTTGCTCTTAGACTAGCATAACAAGTTCCTCCAAAAGTACCTGTCCCTGTATAAGTATTGGTAGTAGAATTAGGAGCTGTAATAACAGGTTCTGATGATAAACTTTTATTATTAATAAATTTAGGAGACCATGTTGTACCGTAACTACCAGTTCCTGTATTAATATTATTTACGACAATAATATCAGTACTAACTGGGTTTGTAAATCCCGTACAAGAAGAATAGTGATTAATTCTTATACTACAAGATGATGTACTATCACTTGGTTTATAACAAGGTCCATCATATATTGGTATAATTTGTATAGCTTCAGATTGAGAACTATTGATAAATGCTTTCGGCGAATTTATCTCAGCTACAGATAATAGCCCTAATTTACCATTTGTATCGGCTGTTACAATTTTATTTTCAGTATTAGCAAGACTACTTACTCTTGCAGTACCCACTACATCTAAAGTTTCTGTAGGCTTTATAGTACCAATACCTACTTTGTCTTGTGCAGCACCAGAAACAGGTGGTCGTCCCAAAACAATAGAGTTGCTTGCACCTACTACAGCCCCAGCACCTATGGCTGTTGCGTACATAGCTCCAGCGTTTACTGTCGCGTCTAATGTAGCATTGCTACCAACAAAAGTAGAGTTACTTACCGTTGTAGCTGTTGCTGAGTTTGTAACATCTTGCAAAGCATTATTACCTAATGCAACTACATTTGCATATGTAATATTTGCAGTATTTGGGTTAATGCCAGAACCTATAAGGGTATTTCCTGTAGGATTAGTACCTACATTAGCTTTTAATACATTAGCTCCTACTAATGTATTATCGCTATTTTGTGCTAATCCAGCTCCTGCATATCCACCAATAGCTGTATTATTGTTACCAAAACCATTATTCATTGCATAAGCACCAAGAGCAGTACTATTACCATACGAGTTTTGTTGTGTCAAAGAATTGTAACCAACTGCGGTATTATATGTACCAGTTGTGGTTGAAGCTTGAGTTTGAACTCCGATCGCTATATTTCCTTGTCCTGATGTTAGATTAGATAAAGCACTTCCTCCAATCGCTATTGTAGAAGAAGCATTCGTAATTTTATTTGATGTATTACTTCCTATCGCAATATTATCTGTACCAGTCCCTAAGGAACTTCCATTACTCCCAATACCAGCATCTTGCGTTAAGTGATTATTTGTACCAACTAAACGTAAGTCTTGTGTTGCTACTGCAGGAGTAAATTTCACCCATTTTGTTCCATCAAAATAATAGTATCCTACTGCATTAATTGCAGCTGTAGCTGTCACTGTAGAACTTGCAGAGATATCATTTACATATACGATAGCTCCAGTTTGAGCAGTAGTGTAAGCTGCATTTTTTGCATCTAAGTTTGCAACTGATACACGAGGCGCAATAACACCATCTGGAGTTGCTGTATCTGTAGGTTTTCCTACAATATCTAAAGTAGATTGCGGTGTGTTAGTTCCAACACCCACCTGTGCATTTGCACAATAAGTAATACTTATTAGTGCAAGACTAAGTAAAGTTTTTTTCATAAATAAATTGGTTCTAATTGGTTTTGGTAGCAATAAGAATTATTTCGCAAATATAATGTATAATTTTTAACAATATTACAAAAAGAAATAATTCCACATGATATTTTTCATATAAAATATAAAAGGCTATTTTGTAATACATTACAAAACAACCTTTTATTTAAATTATTAAATATTGAATCTTCCTAATGTCCTCCTTCGGATTTCACTTCATCAAGATTAATTCCTTGTTTTTTAAGAATTTTAGGTGTTGCAATTGCGTAGAATACTAAATATACAAAACATAAAATACAAACGATATAACTAGAATGAACAGTTGTTAAATCTGCAATATATCCTTGGAATATACTTACTAGTCCTCCTCCCATAATCATCATAATTAAGAAATTACTTCCTTGCGAAGTATTTTTTCCTAAACCATTAATTGCTAATGCAAAAATACAAGGCCATAATGTACTACAAAACAAACCAACACTTGTAATAGAATAAATAGAAACTAAACCTGTTGTATTCATTCCAATTAATAATGCTACAATTCCGATAATTGAGAAAGTTAATAACATTTTGGCAGGATTTCCATTTGTCCATAAAGAAGCTAAAATCATTATTAAAATAATTACACTGTATAAATAAAATGGTTTCAAATCATGTCCTGCAATGTAATTAACTAATAAGAAAATTCCAAAAGCTAAATAAGGTGCTATAAATTTAAGAGCCAATGTTTTTGTTTTATCTAAACCAAATGCTTCTGCAGCACCACCCCAACGACCAATCATCATACTTGCCCAATATAATGAAACGTATGGTGTTACTCCTTGTATATCGAATCCTAATTCATTGTGCATATATGCTGGTAAATTACTTACAGTAGAAACTTCTACACCTACATATAAGAAGATCGCAAGCATTCCTAATAATAATTGAGGATATTTTAAGGCTGATGATTTATCATTTTTTGAAGTTGTAATTGCACTATCATCCTCTTGTTCTGGATGATTTGGTAAAGACGAAAATTTCAAGAAAATGGCAACAGCTAAAAAAGCAACACCCAAACACAAATATGGAATTTTAACTGCTTCTATACTCAAAGTTGTTTCTCCTTCTCCACCCGCACCAAAAATTGCATAAGCAACAATTAAAGGTCCAATTGTAGTTCCTAAGTTATTAATACCTCCCGCTAATGTTAAACGTTGAGATCCAGTACTTGCATCTCCTAAAGCAATTGCAAGTGGATTAGCAACAGTTTGTTGCAACGAAAAACCTAGACCTACAGTAAACAAACCTGTTAACATTAAAGGAAATGATCCTGTATTGGCTGCCGGAATAAAAAAAAGCGTTCCAATGGCAGATAAAAGAAGTCCAAAAGATAATGAATTCTTATACCCAAATTTATTGATTAAATCTTGTTTTGCTAATAAAGAGGCTCCCATATAAATTAAAGCTCCGACTGTATAAGCGATGTAGTATGCAACTGCTACTAATTGACTTTCTGCTTGAGATAAATCAAATGATTTTTTGAAAACAGGTATTAATATTTCATTACTTGACGCAACGAATCCCCAAAAGAAGAATACTGTAACTAGTGGGATAAATTGACCCCAATTAGTTTTTTGTGATTGACTCATGTGTTTTGATATAATTTTTTTTAAATATTGGTTGATGATTGCCTAAACAACCAGCTTATAAATATAGGTTATTTATAGTTTATTTTACAAATATCAATTTACATTTGACATAGGGTAATTAAGAAATTAATTTATATTTTGTTGAACATAAACTAAATAAAATTGAAATTAATTTTTTAAAAAAAAGATTTTATTTAAATTAATATATTAAGATTTAAAATCTTAAATTTTTTTAATCCTCTAAGTTAAATTTTTTATAGTGTTTTATGTACATTATTAAAAAACTTTTTAATACTTTTACAAAACATCATCTCGATGTATTTTTTTAAATATAAAATGTAATCGATTACATTAATTTTAATAAATAACTATTATGATAAATTCTGAATTTAGGTATGCACATCATCCTAATGATGTTAAAAAATATACAACTGAAGAACTAAGAGAACATTTTTTAATTCCTGATATATTTATAGAAGATCAGGTGAAATTAGTGTATTCAATGTATGATCGCTTGATTATTGGTGGTATTTACCCAGTTAATCATGCACTAACTCTGGAACCTACAAAAGATCTTAAAGCAGAATTTTTCTTAGAAAGAAGAGAGCTAGGAATTATTAATGTTGGTGGAAAAGGAAAAGTTACAATTGATGGAACTGAATACGAATTGAGTAATAAAGAAGCTTTGTACATTGGTAAAGGAAATAAAGAAATTGTTTTTGATAAAGTAAATAACGAACAGCCTTTATTTTATATCAACTCTGCTCCAGCTCATCACTCTTTTCCAACTAAAAAAATAACAAAAAACGAAGCTGAAATTGTTGAGTTAGGCGACTCTAAATATGCGAATAAAAGAACAATTAATAAACTGATTGTAAATAGTGTTTTAGAAACTTGCCAATTACAAATGGGTATGACCGAATTACATCCTGGTAGTGTATGGAATACAATGCCGGCTCATACACATGAAAGACGAATGGAAGCATATTTTTATTTTGATTTAGAAAAAGGGCAATCGATTAGCCATTTTATGGGACAAACAAATGAAACGCGTCATATTTTCTTACAAAACAATCAAGCTGTTATTTCGCCAGAATGGTCTATTCACTCGGGTGTAGGTACTTCAAATTATACTTTTATTTGGGGAATGGCAGGTGAAAATATGGATTACAGTGATATGGATGGTGTAAATACGGATGAATTAAAGTAATTGAATTATGAATTTATTTGATTTATCTGGAAAAATAGCTTTAATAACAGGAGGTACACACGGTTTAGGATTAGCAATGGCAGAAGGATTGGCGCAAGCTGGTGCTGAATTAGTTATTACAAGTACTACTCCTTCAAAACTTGAAGAAGCTTTACAATATTATAAAAGCAAAGGGTTTACTGCAACTGGATATATTTTTGATGTGACTGATCAACTGAAAGCAAAAGAACAAGTTGAGTTAATCGAAAAAAATCATGGTCAAATTGATATTCTTGTCAACAATGCTGGAATTATCAAACGAGTTCTTGCGGTAGATATGGATATCGAAGATTTCAGAAAAGTTATCGATGTCGATTTAGTTGGTCCTTTCATTATGTCACAATTGGTTGCAAAAGGAATGATTGAGCGTAAAGCTGGAAAAATAATTAATATTTGTTCGATGATGAGCGAATTGGGACGAGACAATGTTTCTGCCTATGCTTCGGCAAAAGGTGGATTGAAAATGTTAACGCGCAATTTAGCGACAGAATGGGCAAAACACAACATTCAAGTTAACGGAATCGGACCTGGTTATTTTGCAACTTCTCAAACAGAACCTATTCGTGTTGATGGAAATCCTTTCAACGAATTTATCATCAACAGAACACCTACAGGTCGTTGGGGAAATCCCGAAGATTTAGCTGGTACAGCGGTTTTCTTAGCTTCGGAAGCAAGTAATTTTGTTAATGGACAAATTATTTATGTCGATGGAGGAATTTTAGCAACAATAGGTAAACCATCAAACGAGTAAAATTTAAATACTATATGAAATCATTTATAACTGATACATTTTTATTACAAAATAAATATGCCGAGGAATTGTATTTCAACTATGCTGAAAAACTTCCTATCATAGATTATCACAATCATTTATCACCGAAAGATATTGCAGAAAATAGAGTTTTTGAAAATATTTCGAAAGTATGGATTGCTGGAGATCATTACAAATGGCGCGCAATGCGAACGTTAGGAATTAATGAAAATTGTATCACAGGAAATGCTTCAGATTTAGAAAAATTTGAAGCTTGGGCGAAAACTGTTCCTCATACACTTCGAAATCCTCTATTTCATTGGACTCATTTAGAATTAAAACGATATTTTGGAATCGATGAATTATTGAACGAAAATAACGCGAAAGAAATTTTTGAGAATACTTCGGCTCAATTACAACAAGCAGATAAATCTTGTCAAGGTTTATTAAGCTTAGTAAATGCTGAAACGGTTTGTACGACTGAAGATCCGACAGATACGTTAGAATATCACAAAACACTGAATGAAAGCGATTTTAATACTAAAGTTAGTACAGCTTTCCGACCAGATAAAGCAATTCTGATTGAAAATGAAGATTACAATTCATATATTAATAAACTTTCTGAAGTTGTTGGTTTCGAAATTAATTCGTTCCAAAACTTGAAAGATGCTTTATATAATCGAATTGAAGCGTTTAATGCAATCGGTTGCAAAATATGTGATCATGGTTTAAATAATATTTCTTACGAAGAATTTACTGATAATGAAATCAATATAATTTTCGAATCAAAAAGAAATAACCAACCGTTAAATCATACTCAAATCGAACAATTCAAAACTGCCCTACTTCTATTTTTAGGAGAAACGTATCATCAATTTGGATGGATTCAACAATATCATTTAGGCGCACTTCGCAATAACAATGCTCGTATGCATCGTGTTTTAGGGCCAGATACAGGTTGGGATTCTATCGGAGATTTTAAACAAGCAGCCAATCTTTCTAAATTCTTAAATAGACTAGATGGAAATGATAAATTGACAAAAACAATCATCTATAATTTGAATCCAGCTGATAACGAAATTTTCGCAACAATGATTGGGAATTTCAATGATGGAAGCGTAAAAGGAAAAGTACAATTTGGTTCAAGCTGGTGGTTTTTAGATCAAAAAGATGGTATCATCAAACAACTAAATGCTTTATCTAATATGGGGTTAATAAGTTGCTTTATTGGAATGTTGACAGATTCAAGAAGTTTCTTATCTTTCCCTAGACATGAGTATTTCAGACGAGTTATTTGTAATTTATTCGGAGAAGAAATGGCAAATGGAGAATTACCAAATGATATTGAATTAGTTGGAAAAACAATATCAGATATCTGTTATTACAATGCAAAAGAATATTTTGATTTTTAGACCTATTTATGAGCAATAATATTTTGACTTTTGGAGAAGTTTTAATGAGAATTTCTCCATCAAATCATAAAACTTTGCAACAAAGTAAAGAAGTAGAATTCTTTTTTGGCGGGACAGAAATGAATGTTGCGGCTTCTTTGTCAACTTTTGGTTGTAAAACGCAGCACATCTCAAATGTTTCGAATGATTTTGTCGGAGATGCAGCTATTTCTTACATGAAGAGTTTAGGAATTGATGTTTCATTTATCACAAAAAATGAGCATCCACTTGGATTATATTTTTTGGAAGTTGGTTCTGACGTCAGACCAAGTCGTATTGCATATAATCGATTAAATGGATCTTTTTCAAATATAAAACCAAACGAAGTTGATTGGAATAAAGCCTTAGAAAACTGTAATTTTTTCCATTGGACAGGAATTACACCTGGAATTTCAGAATCTGCTTATGAAACGTTGAAGCAAGGTTTACAATTCGCTTATTCAAAAGGAATCAACATCACAACTGACCCTGCTTATAGAAGTAATTTATGGAATTACGGTAAAAAAGGACAAGATATTTTGAAAGAATTAATCGGATATTCAACCATTTTTATTGGGGGAGTGAATGAAATCAATGAAATTTTAGAAACAAATTTCTCAACGGATAAGAATGGATTTATTGAAGCTTCTAAAACATTGATGAAAGAAATTCCATCAATTCAAAAAGTATTTGATAAAGTTAGAATTGGAATTAATGCAAGTTCGCAAGCAACACAAGGTAGAGCTTGGATTAATGATGAATATTTAGAAACAGAAGAAATTCAAATCAACCACGTCGTTGATAGAATTGGAACTGGTGATGCGTTTGCTGCAGGTTTGATTTATGGTTTGATTAATCATGATGATCAATTTGCTTTAAACTTTGCAAATGCTGCTTGCGCAATGAAACATACCATTTTAGGTGACACAAATTTAGCTTCTGTTGATGATATTTTAGAGTTAGTTAATGGGAATTTTGGGGGAAGAATAAAAAGATAAAAATGGCAAGATTTACAAGAATAGAAGTCGCTTTAAAAGCAAAAGAAACTGGAATTGTTCCTGTTTTCTATCATGAAGATATCGAAATTTCTAAAAAAATAATAAAAGCTTGCTACGATGGTGGCGCAAGATTATTTGAATTTACAAACAGAGGCGATTTTGCACACGAAGTTTTTGCTGAATTAAATAAATATGCGGCAAAAGAATTACCAGAATTAATCTTAGGAATAGGTTCTGTTTTAGACGCACCAACTACTGCATTATATCTACAATTAGGAGCAAATTTTATTGTTGCACCTTCATTAAATCCTGAAGTAGCAAAAGTTTGTAACCGAAGAAAAGTAGCTTGGATGCCTGGATGTGGTTCTGTATCGGAAATATCTTTAGCAGAAGAATTAGGAGCAGAAATCATCAAAATATTTCCCGCAACACAAGTTGGAGGGTCAGATTTTATAAAAGCTGTAAACGGACCAATGCCTTGGACGGATATAATGCCAAGCGGAGGAGTTATGCCAACAAAAGAAAGTATAGCAAGTTGGATAAATGCTGGCGCTTATTGTGTTGGAATTGGATCACAATTGTTCACAAAAAATTCATCGAATGAATATGATTACTCTCAAATAGAACGAACAGTTGGAGAATCAATACAAATTTATAAAGAATTAAAAAATATATGATTTAAAGGAAGAAGTCAAAATAATAAATCACAAAAACACACTAAATGAAGAACGAAACTTCCATTAAACCAAGTAGTTTTAGATGGACTATTTGCAGTTTACTATTTGTTGCCACAACCATAAATTACTTAGATCGTCAAGTTTTATCATTAACTTGGAAAGATTACTTAGTTCCAGAATTTCACTGGAATAATAATGACTACGGAAATATCACCGCTCTTTTTTCAATATTTTATGCTGTAAGTATGTTATTTGCGGGTCGATTTATTGACAAAATGGGAACTAAAAAAGGTTTCTTATATGCTATTGCAATTTGGTCGATTGGTGCATGTTTACATGCTTTTTGCGGAATTGCAACGGCAGGATTTATTACAGATAATTGGTTTTTAGGATTTGCTGGAGCAAAAGAAGTCTTAGAAAAAGTAAGTGACACTTCATTAATTATTTCAACAAGTGTTAGCTTATTTATTTTTGCTCGATTAATTTTAGCAATCGGTGAAGCAGGAAATTTCCCTGGAGCAATCAAAGCTACAGCCGAATATTTCCCGAAAAAAGACCGCGCGTTTGCTACAAGTATTTTCAATGCTGGTGCTACTGTTGGTGCGTTAGCTGCTCCTCTTACAATTCCATTTATTGCAAAATCAATGGGTTGGGAAATGGCTTTTATCATCATCGGAGCATTAGGATTTATTTGGATGGGATTTTGGATTTATTTGTACCAAGAACCACACAAACATCCAAAGGTTAATAGTGCTGAGTTAGAATATATTCAACAAGATATAGAAGAAAATACAGGCGCATCTACAGAAGGTAGAAAACTAACATTTTCTGAATGTTTTAAATACAAACAAACTTGGGCTTTTATCTTCGGAAAATTTATGACAGACGGCGTTTGGTGGTTCTATCTTTTCTGGACTCCAGCCTACTTAAGCTCAGTATACAAGATGGATAGCACACAAAGTGCCTTACCTTTATTTGTTCTATATATCATCACATTACTTTCTATTATTGGAGGATGGTTACCAAAATATTTTGTCGATAAATTAAATATGAATCCATATTCAGGAAGAATGCGCGCAATGTTAATTTTTGCTTTCTTTCCATTATTGGCATTATTAGCTCAACCTCTTGGTGCAACCTCTTTTTGGGTTCCTGTAATTATCATCGGTATTGCTGGAGCAGCACATCAAGCTTGGTCTGCAAATATTTTCTCTACTGTTGGAGACATGTTTCCTAAAAGCGCTATTGCTACAATAGTTGGAATTGGTGGTATGGCTGGTGGAATTGGTTCTTTTTTGATCAACAAATCATCAGGAGTTTTATTTGATTATTCGCACAAAAACTGGACAACTATCGATGGTATACCATTATTAGAAAAATATCCTCAATACATTAACGAAAGATTACCAGAAAATTTACTTTCAGATTTAGAAAAATCAGGAGCAATTATAGTTGATGGAATCAATAAAGGTTATATGATCATTTTTACAATTTGTGGAGTTGCATATTTAACAGCATGGATTGTCATGAAAATATTAGTACCAAAATACAAAGTGATTAAATAATCAATTAAAATTCAATAACTTGAAAACAAAATTAAATAAAAAACTATATCATCAAGAAAATGAACTTCCTATAAAAATTATTCAATTTGGAGGTGGAAATTTTATGCGCGCTTTTACAGACTATGTAATCGATAAACTGAATAAAGATGCCAATTTTAATGCAGGAATCGCAAACATAAAAGTTACGCCTTCTGGAAGTTCATTTCATACTTTTGAAGAACAAGATAATCTGTACACTTTATTTATTCGAGGAATTAAAAAAGGTGAATTGATTGATGAAAATCGTGTTATTTCTGCGATTCAAAAATCTATTAATCCTTATAAAGAATACCAAGATTTTTTGAAATTAGCAAAAGAAGATCAATTGGAATTTGTTTTTTCTAACACAACAGAATCTGGAATTGTATTTAATCCTTCAGAAGATAAATTAGAAAATGCACCACACGAAAATTTTCCTGCAAAATTAACTGCGTTCTTATATGAAAGATATCTTTATTTTAATGGAGATAATAACAAAGGCTTAACAATTATTCCATGTGAATTAATTGAGAATAACGCCATTATTCTGAAAGATTATATTTTAGAATATGCAAAATTGTGGAACTTAGAAGATGAATTTATCACTTGGATTAACACTTCAAATAACTTTCATAATACATTAGTAGACAGAATTGTACCAGGTTTTCCAAAAGATGATTTAGAGAGCTACACAAATCAATTAAACTATGAAGATGAATTGATTGTCGTTTCAGAAGCGTTCTTATTTTGGGCAATTGAAGGTGATGAAAAATTAGAAGAAAAGATTCCTTTAAGTAAAGCAAATGAACAGATTTTGCTTGTCGAAAATATAGCGCCTTATCGTACTTCTAAAGTCAGAATTTTGAATGGAGCTCACACTTCAATGGTTCCTTTTTCTATCATGTTAGGAATAGAAACTGTTCGTAATGCAATCGATAACAAATTAGCTGGAAATTTTATTAAAAATATTATTTATAATGAAATTATTCCTATTCTTGATTTACCAGAAGAACAATTAAAAGAATATACAGAAGATGTTTTAGATCGATTTAGAAATCCTTTTATCAAGCACTATTTATCAAGTATTGCGTTAAATTCTATCTCAAAATTCAAAGTTCGTGTTCTACCAAGTTTATTAGATTATGTAGAAAAATTTAATCAAATTCCGAAAGGAATTACATTTTCTTTGGCTTGTTTAATTCGTTTTTACAAAGGTGATTGGAACAATCAAAAATTACCTGTAAATGATGATGAAGCAATTATAAATGAGTTTAAAAACATTTGGAAAGACAATGATTATCAACAAATAAGCAATTCTGTTTTGAAGAATATAAATTTTTGGGAACAAGATTTGACAAAAGTGAATCAATTAGAAAATGAAGTTGAAAAAGCTCTTCGACTAATTGATGAATATGGGATTGAAAAATCTTATGAAATGTATAGCAACCAAACGATTTAAGAGAGAAAAATGCAGAAAAAAGCTATAAAAGTTAATCCAACAGATAATGTAATTGTTGCATTAGTTGACCTAAAAGCAAATGAAATTGTAGTCGTTGATAATGCTGAATTTGAAATTCAGAAAGATACAAATGCGAAACACAAATTTGCTGCAATAGATTTTGTAGAAAATGACACGATTACGATGTATGGTATTACTGTCGGAAAAGCCGTTTGCAACATAAAAAAAGGTGAAGTTATTACGACTGAAAATGTAAAACATCAAAGTTCTAAAGTCGAAAAGAAAACGGCTACAACGTCATGGACTGCTCCAAATATCGATAAATGGAAAGATAAAACATTTATGGGGTATCACAGAGAAGACGGACAGGTTGGAACTGAAAATATTTGGTTGTTTTTTCCTTTAGTTTTTTGCGAAAACAGAAATGTCGAAATTTTGAAAGATGTTTTCGAAAAAGAATTATTATTCGAAAAACCATCTAAACATCAATTGCTTTTACGTTCGTTAATTCAGAATTCTGATGAAAATGAGCAAGAAACAGGTGAAGAAGACACAAGAGTTTTCAAAAATATTGATGTTAAATTCGTTACACATCAAGGTGGTTGTGGCGGAATTCGTCAAGATGCTGAAGCTTTAGGAAGATTGCTTGCTGGTTATGTAAATAATCCTAATGTCGCTGGTGCAACAGTTTTGAGCCTTGGTTGCCAGAATTTACAAGTTGATATTTTTAAAGAAGCTTTGCATAAAATCAATCCTGATAGTCAAAAACCTATTATCGTTTATGAGCAACAAAAATCTGGAACAGTTGATAATATGTTAAACGGAATTATTAAAGATTCGTTCGAAGCAATCAAAAAAGCCAATGAAATTGAACGTAAACCAGCTCCATTATCCAAATTAGTTTTAGGATTAGAATGTGGAGGATCAGATGGTTTTTCTGGTATTTCTGCTAATCCAACTTTAGGCTATTTATCAGATATTATGGCTGCAATTGGAGGCACAACAATTTTGTCCGAATTCCCCGAATTGTGCGGAGTTGAACAAGAATTAATCAATCGTTGTGTTAACGAAAAAGATGCCGAAAGATTTTTACAATTAATGAAAGATTTCGAAGATTCTGTTGTCGCCGCGGGTTCTGGATTCGACATGAATCCTTCTCCAGGAAATATAAAAGATGGATTAATAACAGATGCGATGAAATCTGCTGGTGCTGCCAAAAAAGGAGGTTCCTCTCCTATTCAAGATGTGTTAGATTATACAGAATATATCAAAAAACCTGGATTGAATTTACTATGTACGCCAGGAAATGATGTAGAATGTACAACTGCTTTAGTCGGAACTGGATCTAATATTGTCTTATTCACAACAGGTTTAGGAACGCCTACAGGAAATCCTGTTGCTCCTGTTGTAAAAATTTCTTCGAACACAGCATTACAAGAAAAAATGCCTGACATTATCGATTTTAACACAGGAGAAATCATCACAGGAAATAAAACAATTGAAGAAACCGCTGACGAGCTTTTAGAATTTATCATAAAAGTTGCAAGCGGTGAAGTCAAAGTAAAAGCTAAAATTTTAAATCAAAATGATTTTATCCCTTGGAAAAGAGGCGTTTCTTTATAACCTATTTTCTTTTCGAAGATTTTCGAATATGAATTTGAGGATTTAAAACAACCTTTTTTTCTATGCTTATCCCTGAAAAATTTTCGTTCATATATTCCAGAAATACTTGAGCGGAAATTTTTCCCATTATATCTGGTGTCTGATCAACACTACTAATAGGCAATTCCATATATTGTGTAAATGGTTCATTACTAAAACCTATTATTGCAACATCTTCTGGAATGCTAATATTTTTCTTTTTCAATTGTTGACAAGCACCCAATGCTGCATAATCACTGGCTGAGAAAATTCCATCTGGTGGCGATGATAAATTCCACAATGTTTTTATTGCTTCAACTCCATCTTCTATCGAACTTTTAATTGGAAAAACATATTCTTCTTTAAACGTCAATTTATTATCTTTCAATGCGTCGATATATCCATTGTAACGATTTTGATAAATCTCCAAACGTAAATCTCCAGATAAATGACAAATTCTTCGGCAACCTTGTTTAATCAAATGTTCGGTTGCTAAGTATCCTCCTTTATAATCATCAATTGTTACAGTGCTGATACCTGCAATATCTTTTTTACGGTCAAAAAATATGATTGGAGTATTAGATTCTTTTGCAGCTTCAATATGCGAAATATCTTCTGTCGTTTTAGAAACAGACATAAAAATACCATCAACCTGTGCATTCAATAATGTATTTAGTTGTTTTCTTTCTAAATCTACATCTTCGTGACTTTGACAAATAATAACATGGTAACCATGTGGAGACAACTCCTCTTCTATCCCACGAATTAGAGATGAGAAAAAATTTGTATTAATATATGGAACAATAATCCCAATATTATTTGTCTTCCCACTTTTTAGAGCCTGTGCTAAAGTATTTTGTTTGTAATTAAGCTCTTTAGCAGCTTTCATAACCAACTCTTTCGTTTTCTGACTAATTTTAGGATGATCATTTAAAGCCCTCGAAACGGTAGCTGCACTAATATTCAATTTTTCAGAAATATCATATATTGTAGCACTTTTTTTCATAATAAGGTAAAATTCAAGTTCGTTATCAAGATTCGGTAAATATAAATTAAATCTCAATAGTATTATATAGTAATGTATAAATTACAATGGTTCTAAAACTTTTTTTTCAGAATCTAAAACAATTTGTAATCGATTACAAATTTACTTCAATTTACATATTTTTAGAATTAAAAATTCAATAAGTCATCAAAAGAATTATGATTTTAACTAACCATTTAGCTTATTCAAGTTAGAGTATATATCAATATTAGTCAAAATAAATACATATTACACTAAATATCAATAATTAACAAATAGATTAATTATTTTTTATAAAATTTTAAGATTTTGTTTGATTTTAAAAAAATAGTTATATTTTAGTGTACTCTATACACTTAATAAATCAATTTGCAATCGATTACAAAACTATCAATATATAATAATGCAATCGATTACTTAAATATATTTAATAATGAATTAACTAAAAAGCACAAAATTAACACTTTATGAAGAAGTCTAAAATATCATTATTTGCCCTTTTACTCTTACCTATAGCAGCTTTTGCTCAGGAGAATAAGGTTGTTTCCGGAATAATAAAATCAACTGACGGAAAAACACCTTTGGCAGGAGTAGAAGTTTTTGTAGAAGGAACCGATTTAGAAGCATATACAGATGAAAATGGATACTACGAAATTGAAGTTCCAGAAGATGCTACGCTTACAATACTTTACGACGGATATCAGCAAATTGAGATTCCTATTAAGTCTACAGAAAGTTTTGATTTTTCTTTAAATCCATTAGAAAATGAAAACAAACAGTTAGAAGAAGTTGTTGTAATTGGATATGGAAAAGCACGAAAATCAGATTTAACTGGCTCTGTTGGAGTTATTGATGCTTCTAAACTGACTGAAAGAAGTATGACTAATCCTATGGAAGCGATGCAAGGAAATGTGCCTGGTGTACAGATTTCTACTTCTACAGGTAGAATTGGGGATGGTTTTGATATTGTGATTAGAGGGAACAATTCTATGAACGCAGATTCTAAGCCTCTTTTTGTTGTAGATGGAGTTCCTACTTCTGATATAGATTTTTTAAATCCTCAAGATATTGCGCGAATTGATATTTTAAAAGACGCTTCATCCACTGCAATTTATGGTTCACGCGGATCGAATGGTGTTGTAATTGTAACGACTAAAAATGGATCGAATGCAAAAGGAAGATTCACTGTTTCTTATGATACCTATTATGGAGTAAAAGATGTGGCTCGTTTACCTAAAATGATGGACGGAAGTAAATGGTGGTATTATCATCAATCCGCTTATTTGGCAACGGCAGGAAAAGATCAGGCAACTGGACAAGTGTCTGCTCAAACATTATACAATGCAGTTGTTGGTACCAGAAATACAGAGCTTTTGAGACGTGTAAATGCAAATGAAACCTTTGATTGGTTTGATGCTGTACTTAGAACTGGAATGACGCAAAATAATTATGTTAATTTATCTGGACGTTCAGAGAACGGAATGGGCTATAATATTGGATTAGGTGCTCAAAAAGAGAAAGGAAATTTACAAAATGAAGCTTTAGATAAATACTCTGTAAATATTGGTGTTGATCATAGAATCAATGATAAATTTTCGGTTGGAATTAATCTTAATGTCGCATTAACAGAACAACAAGATGGTTCTGATATCGCTATGCAAGAGGCTTTCAGATTAAATCCATTCTTGAATCCTTATCAATACGAAAGTACTGAATTAGCTGCTTTACCAGGAAAATTAACTAATCAACAAGGTGCATTTATCATCGATAAAACATCTACTTATAATCCTCTTTTAGAGATTAAAAATACAGTAAATGAAACTAGAAGATGGAATGGTATCGGGAATTTCTTTTTCGAATATCGTCCATTAGATTGGTTATCTTTAAAAACAACCTATTCTGCAAACTATGACACAAGAAGAAAAGGTGAATCGTGGGGTGCTTTGACATCTGTTGGAGCAAGTAATAACAATTTGTCTTCTGCAGCAATTAATAAATCTGAGAGATTTAATTATACATGGGATAACCAGGTTAATGCAAATTTTGAGATTAATGATATACACAAATTCAATATTCTAGCTTTACAAAGTATTTACGAAAGTAGATATGAATCTTCATTCCAAAGCTCTAGAAATATTCCTTTTGAAACTGGTTATCACAATATAGGATCAGGAACGCAAGAAACGTATAATATTGGTTCCGATTATATCAAACAAGCTTTGAGTTCATATGCCTTACGCGCAAATTACTCTTTATTAGACAAATACTTATTTACTTTCTCTATTCGTTGGGATGGATCTTCTATTCTTTCGAAAGGAAATCAATGGGAAAGCTTCCCTTCTGCTGCCGTAGCTTGGAAAATTAATAACGAAGAGTTTTTAAAAGCAAGCAAAGTTGTATCAGAATTAAAATTAAGAGCAAGTTGGGGTTATACAGGTAATAATATTATTGAGCCATATTCTACAACAAATTTATTAACCGATCAATATTATTATGATTTTAATGGAACTGTAGCAAATGGTTGGTTACCAGGAAAAATCGCAAATCCTTACTTAACATGGGAAAAAACAAGAGAATTTAACGTTGGATTAGATTACGGATTCTTTAAAAACAGAATTACAGGATCGATTGATATTTATGATAAATTATCAGATTACTTGTTAATGAAACAACAATTACCTTACGAAACAGGATGGACATATATTAATGGAAACATCGGATCTGTAAGTAATAAAGGGGTTGAAGTTGCATTAACAGCAAAAATTATCCAAACTAAAAAAGTAAGTTGGGAAACGACATTTACATTCTCTAAAAATGTCAACAAAATCAAATCAATATATGGTCAAAACACAGTGGATGATATTGGAAACAATTTATTCATTGGAGAATCTATTCATTCGTATTACAATTATGTGTTTGATGGCGTTTGGCAACCAGATCAAGAAGCTGAGGCGAAGAAATATGGTCAAACAGTTGGTCAAGCAAAAGTAAAAGACATTAATGGAGATGGAAAAATAACGGTTGATGACCGCGTTATTTTGGGATCATCAGATCCGGATTGGTCAGGAAGTATTTTCACAACGTTAAAAGTTGGACAATTTGATTTGTCTGCTTCTTTAATTACAAATCAAGGTGTTTTAGCATATTCTCCTTTCCACGAAAACTTTACAAACGTGTATGACAGAGGTCGATCTAAAATTGATATGGACTGGTTTGTTCCAACAAATGACGCTGGATTACCTGCTCAATTCTCTAATACCGCTCCGCAACCATATAATGAAGGTACTTATTGGAAAAACAATAAAGTTGGCTATTATAGAGATGCTTCTTTTGTGAAGGTGAAAAATATCGCCTTAGGATACACATTTGACAAAAATACTTTATCTAAAATTGGATTATTCAATTCTCTAAGAGTTTATGCTAATGTAATTAATCCATTCGTTTTCACCGACTATAATGGTTATGATCCTGAGTGGGCTACAGCAAATTTTGGAATTGGACGCGTAAGTTCTGTTACTTATCAATTGGGATTAAATGTTAAATTTTAAGAAGTTTTAAAGATGAAAAAAATCGTTATATTATTACTAGCTTTAAGCACAACATATTCTTGCAGTGATTTTTTAGAAGAAGAAAACCTTTCTAACGTAGCTGCAGAACAATACTATACAACCGCAGAAGGATTTACTTCATTGGTTAATGCAAATTATGCTCAATTAAAAAATATTTATGGAAAAGAGCCTTGGCTTTTTGTCGCAGGAACAGATTTATATGCAAGAGGAAGAACAGCTGAACCACCAGGTTTAAGTCAATACACAGAACTTAATGCTTCGTCAGAAGGAGTAGATCATCTTTATAAAAATTGCTATACGGCTATTCAAGCTGCAAATATGGCATTGTATTATTCAGATAAAACAGCAGCTTCTTCTAACTTAAACAAGCAAATTGGAGAATTAAAATACCTAAGAGCAAACGCCTATTTCTTGTTGGTACAAACCTATGGAGATGTAAGTTTGGTTACAGAATATATTAATACACCACAATTAAGTTTTGATAGAACTTCTTCAAAAGACGTTTATCAATTTATTATCAAAGAATTAGAAGAGTCATTAAAATTAGTTGGAAATACGGCTTACAATGGGCATGTTAATACAAAAGCTGTTCAGCATTTATTAGCATTAGTTCACTTAACACGCGGTTACGAAACTTTTGGAACAAATGATGATTTTACAACAGCAGCTCAATATGCAGATAACGTTATTGCTGGGCAAGCTCTTTCACTTTCGTTCGAACAATTGTGGAAACCTGGCAACGAAATCAATGCAGAAACTATTTTTTCTGTTCAATACAGCGCAGCTTCAACAAGTACAGATCCTTTTAATTTAGGTCATGCACAAAGTAGTTATTTTGGACCATATCATGGTGGATCAGAAGTTGCAGGTAAAGCTCCTTATCGTACATATAGCTTATGCCCTACTCAGTTTGCACTTGATTTATACACTCAAGATGACACACGTTGGAACGCAACTTTTATGGGTGAAGTATATGATCGTTATTTTGATTATTTTGATGTAAGCGATCATTCAACTTTAACTGTAAAGCATTATTACGAACCTAAGTGGTTTGCAAAAAATGATACATATAAGGCAAACTATATTGCAAAAAATCCAGGTGTAGAATATCATAGTTATGGAACTTATGCTGCAGAAAGCAATCCTAATTTTGATTATCAAACGATTCCTGTAAAGAAATTTGATGATCCAAAAGCTCCATTTGGAAAATTTACAAACACGAGAGACATTATTCTTTCAAGATTGGCCGATACTTATCTTATTGCTTCCGAAGCATATCTAAAAGCAGGAAATATATCTACAGCATTACAACGAATCAATGAAGTTCGTAAGCGAGCTGGTGTACAAAATGTAACTGCATCAAACATGAATATTGATTTTATTTTAGATGAAAGAGCGAGAGAAATGTTAGGTGAATATAACCGTTGGTTTGATTTAAAACGTACAGGAAAATTAGTTGAACGTGCTTCAAAATATAATTTCTTGATTAAACAATCTAATTTTAATGGAAATAATGGTCAACTTAAAATACTAAGACCTATTCCTCAGGCTGCAATTGACTTAAATCAAAATTCAAATTTCAAACAAAATCCGGCATATTAATACTATATCCGTAAAATAATGATGTTCTTTTACAAAAAAGAGCATCATTTTATCAATAACAAATTATTTTTATAATTTTTATTTTATTATTAATAATAATAATTTTACTTTAGTGTTTTCTATACACCTTTATATTTAATAATGTAATCGATTACGCTAAAAATTATTTAGTTCAACAGAAGAAACACAAAACCACACATATGAGGATCTCTAAAATTAAGTTATTCACGCTTTTGCTTCTACCAATTGCGAGTTTTGCGCAGGAAGAAATAAAAGTTTCCGGAACGGTTAAATCATCTATAAATAATTCACCTCTTAATGGAGTTGATATTTATGTAGATGGGACAACATATGAAACAATTACAGATGAAAATGGATTTTATGAAATTGTTGTTCCAGATAACTCGACTTTAACCATTACCTATGATGGCTATGAAATACAGACTATTCCTGTCAATAAAAAAGGAATAATCGATATAAAACTGAAAGATCTTGTTGCAGCAGAGCAACAAAATCTAAATGAAGTTGTTGTAATTGGATATACAACTGTAAGACGTGATGAATTAACAGGTTCTGTGGCAAGTGTAAATGCTGATCAAATAAAAGATATGGCGGTAAACTCTGCTGCTGAAGCTATACAAGGTCGATTGGCTGGTGTACAAGTTAGTATGTCCGAAGGTGCGCCAGGAGCTGATGTTACAATTAAAGTTCGCGGAGGTACATCGATTACACAAGACAACAGCCCTCTATATATCGTAGATGGAATACAAGTAGAAAATGCTTTATCTATTTTATCTCCACAAGAGATTGCAAGTATTGATGTTCTAAAAGATGCTGCTTCTACTGCAATTTATGGTGCGCGTGGTGCAAATGGTGTTGTACTTATTACGACAAAAAGTGGTTTCAACATGCCTACACAAGTCACTTATTCTAATTACACTGGATTTAGAGAAATTCAGAATAAGTTAGAAGTAATGACTCCATATGAATTTGTACGTTATCAGTATGAATTGTATAATATTAATAATGATGAACAATTAGCAAATTCTTTCAGAAAAAGATATGGGGATTTTAGCGATATTGACATCTATAAAAGTATGGAAGCGAGAGATTGGCAAGAAGAAGTTTTTGGAAGAAAAGCTTTTTCTCAAAATCATAACGTTTCACTTGTAGGAGGAAATAAATCGACTGATTTCAGTTTAAATTTAAATCACATCAACGAAGATGGAATTATGCTAAATTCTGGTTACAAAAGAAATTTAGCAAACTTCAAATTAAATCATAAAATCAGCGACAAAGTAAAAACTGGCGTTAGTTTTAGATATAGTAAAGATAAAATCATGGGAGCTGGTACATCAAATACAGGTTCTCAATCAAATAACAGACTTCGTAATTCAGTGAGATATCAACCTTTTGCTGCTCCAGGAAACGAGTCATACGTAGACTTCTTCGATCCAGATTATTACGCACAAACAAACCTTACAAGTCCTGTTTTGTTGGCGAATAATGAAGTAAGAGAAGACGAAAGACAAAACCTTTTGATGAATGGTTATTTGTCTTGGCAAATTGTCAAAGGATTAACCTTCAAATCTGTTTTTGGTTATGTACAAACAGATCGTAATGACAATAGTTTTTATGGAAATATCACAAGTGTCGCAATGGCAAATGCTAATCTTCCTGTGGTTGATCTACGCGCAAGTCAAACAAGAAGAATCTCTAATTCAAATACACTACAATATTCACCAAAATTAGGTTCTAATCATAAATTAGATGTGATGATTGGACAAGAAATTGTAAAAACAGACGGAGAAACATCAAGAACATATATCAAATGGTTACCAAAAAATATTTCGGCTAATCAAGCATTTTCTAATTTGCAAAGTGCGGTTCCTCCAGCAGGAATGGTTCAAGATCCAGTTTCGACATCAGTAAATGTAGATCGATTGGCTTCGTTTTTTGGGCAAGTTAATTATTCGTTCAATAAAAAATATATGTTAACGCTTTCTGTCAGATCAGACGGATCGAGTGTTTTCTCTCCTGATAATCGCTATGCTACATTCCCTTCTGCTTCATTTGCTTGGAATGTTGCAAGAGAAAATTTCTTAAAAGATTCTTCTTGGATTGACGAATTAAAATTACGTTTAAGCTATGGTACTTCGGGTAATAACCGCATCGAGCCATTCTTATATTCAACATTCTTCAGTAGTTCAAGTAACTGGGGATATTCATTTGATAATGCTGTAGTTCCAGGTTTAGCACCTAATGAAAGGTTGGCAAATTCGGGTGCGAAATGGGAAAAAACAATTTCTAAAAACATTGGATTAGATTATACTTTATTCAATAAACGTGTTTATGGTAGTATCGATGCTTATATTACAAATACAAAAGACTTATTATTATTAGCTAAAATACCTCAAACAGGCGGATACGAATACCAATATCAAAACTCTGGTGAAACGGAAAACAAAGGAATTGAATTTACAATAGGTGCTGATATTGCGAAATCTAAAAACTTTAAATGGAATGTAAACTTCAATATTTCTCATAATCAAAATGTTATCAAATCTTTAGGTAAAGATGTAACTGGTGATGGTCTACAATACTATTATCAATCATCTGGATGGGTAAATAATTTGCAAGATTTCAAAGTTGAAGTTGGTAAACCTATTGGACAATTCTATGGTTATGTAACAGACGGATGGTACAAAGTGAGCGATTTCGATTATAACGCTTCAACTCAAAAATATACATTAAAAGCTGGTGTTGCAAGTACTTCTGCTGCTGCATTAGGTTCAAAAGATGTACGTCCTGGAGATTTAAAATTAAAAGATTTGAATAATGATGGAAAAATCGATGATAATGATAAAACTGTTTTAGGAAATGCGCAAGCAAAATTCTATGGTGGATTTAATCAACAATTTCAATGGAAAAACATCGATCTAAGTATGTTCTTCACTTATTCTGTTGGTAATAAAGTTTACAATGCCAATAAAGTTGAATTTACAACACAATATTTATACCGCGACAATAATATGTTAAAAGCTGTTGCTGGAGCTTGGAGAAATTTTGACGACAACGGAAATCGAGTAACAGATCCTACACAATTAGAAGCTTTAAACGCAAATGCTACATTTTGGTCACCTCCTTCTGGAAACTATATTTTACATTCTTATGCCATCGAAGATGGATCTTATTTAAGATTAAGCAACGTTACAGTTGGGTATTCTTTACCAGAAGATATGTTAGCAAAAACGAAATTTATTAGTAAAGTAAGAATCTACGCTACAATCAATAATTTATTTACAATTACTGGTTATTCGGGTTATGATCCTGAAGCAAATACAAGACGTACAAGTCCTTTAACTCCTGGAGTTGATTATGCTGCCTATCCACGAAGCAGATTTTTCTTAACAGGTATTAATGTTACTTTCTAATCTCAAAACACATCAAAAATGAAAACAAAAACATTTATAAAAATATTAGGCGTTAGCATCGTTTTATTAACAACAACATCATGTGATGATTATTTGGATGTTAGTAGCCCTTCCAACACTTCCGAAATAGAAGTTTACAACGATGCAAGTTATACCTACTCCGCTTTGGTTGGCGTATATAATCAATTGGCTGGTGACAATGGTTACGGTAACAGAATTTCTTCTATCATTGGACAAGCTGCTGATGATTTTAAAACATCTGGTGATTACAATTGTAACGATCGTCGTGGAATTAGTATGTACAATGCTTGTCCTACAAATCCAGAATTAGACAAACCTTTCCGTCAATTATACACAGGAATTGAAAGAGCAAATTTACTAATTTATAATATTCCAACTTCTGATGTCTACAAATCTGGAAGTGATAGCGACAAAAAGTTAATGGACAGATATTACGGAGAAGCATTGACGTTAAGAGCACAATATTATTACGAATTAATCCGAAACTTTGGAGATGTTCCATTTCAAGATAAACCATCTTCTCAATACGAACATATTTTCCTTCCGAAAACTGATCGTGATGAAGTGTATGAAGTTTTATTAAATGATTTAGAAACTGCTTCAAAAGTTATTCCTTGGAGAGCCGAATCTGGAGATCCTACAACACGTATCACAAAAGCTTTTGTGAAAGGCTTACGTGCTCGTATTGCACTTGCTAGAGCTGGATATTCACTAAGAAGACAACCG